>WFVK01000078.1 GCA_015491705.1 Nitrospirota bacterium
GTGAGAAATCTTGACTCGCCGCAATATAAAGATTTCTCCCGCTGGTCGAAATGACACAAGCTCAGGAGTTGCGGAAAGTCATTATCTGATCAACCCGCTGTCATTTCGAACGAAGTGAGAAATCTTGACTCGCCGCAATATAAAGATTTCTCCCGCTGGTCGAAATGACGCAAGCTCAGGATTAGTTTCAAAAATCAGCTTCCGCAACAGATACTAACTAAAGAAATCGCCGCTGATTCCCGATAATAACCGGTACACCGGGAGAATAACGGGGGGGCGGATGTCTTTTGATTGCCGGGCCTGATGAAGCCGTTTTCAGGGGAAAAGGAAAATGAACATGCATCATGACAACAGCCCTGCGGATACGGAAATGTCCAGGCTGGAAAAGAAGATTTACGTGATTGCGGACGAGGTGCTTGATATCCTCAAGCAGCTTTCCCGTGAAAACAAGAGACAGCTCAATGCCAGGCTCATCGCCGAAAAGATGTTCACAAAGGATACGGTCAAACAGATGCTCACTCATCCGGCACGGGAAAAATGCAGGGACGGAAAGGATTTCTCGCCGCTCAGGACAATAGCCGACGGGGTGCTTGACAAGCTGTCCGAGCTTCTCCCTTCATTTATGAATGAAAAATTCCGGGACCTGAAAGACCGGTTCGACGACGACAGCATCCTCGAGGATTCAACGGTCTGGCTGAATGCATCGATCAGGATCGTAAGAAAATATATCGATTCCATTTCAAACAAGAACAAGGAGCTTGAGCTCTTCATACAGCAGACCATAGAGTATCTCTCGGAGACCGAGCAGCGCCTGATGGGCGAATTATCGGCCCGCCACGAGAAATTCAATGAGGACAGGGCGTTTGAGAAGGATATATCCGAGCATATGAGCATGATAGAGCAGGATTTCAGTTCCGGCGCGGATATCAGCGATATCAGAAAAGCGGTCCTGGACAAGATAGAGAACATCAACAGGAGCATCGAAAAAAAGAGGGAACAGGACATGTTACGGCTCAGGGAGACGGAGAGGACCCTGCAGGAAATGGGCCGGAGGATATCGGATATCAAGAAGGAAGCCGATGAACTCAAAAAGAGGGCCGAGGAGATAGAGAATGAGTCCTTCCATGACAAGCTCACCGGGCTTAAAAACCGCAAGGCGTATGACGAGGAGATAGTTAAAGCGCTCGCCGGGATGCAACGCTATAATGTCCCCTATTCCCTCATGATCTGCGACATAGATCACTTCAAGAAGATAAACGACACCTACGGCCACAAAGTCGGGGACCTGACGCTCAGGAAACTCGCCGCCCTGTTGAAGGAAAGGTTAAGGACAAATGACTTCATAGCCCGGTACGGAGGTGAAGAATTCGCCGTTATCCTGTCTCATACCACTCTTAAGGATGCCGTGAAAGTCGCTGAAAATGTCAGGAGCTTTATCAATGATTCACTGTTCTCATACAAAAACAGGAAGATTCCCGTCACCGTCAGTATAGGCATCAGCTCTTTCCGCAGGGACGATGACGGCACAACGATATTCGAGAGGGCGGATGAGGCCCTTTACCTTGCCAAGGAGTCGGGCAGGAACACGGTAAAGACGGAAGAAGATGTCATCAGCCGTCAGTCGATTCTCAACTGAACCCGCCTTGATGCAGAGGCCCGCAGGAGATCTTTTTTTATTAAAGTAATCACCTTGAAATTCCGATTGTAAATCAAACAATTAAAATTGACCCGAGGTCTCAAATGCATACTGCAAGGCTTAAAAAACTGGTAAAAGATCTCCGCCACCACGACTCCGCCAAAAGGCGCTATGCAGCCGAGGCCCTGGCAGATGGGGATGAAAGGGCCGTTTATCCCCTGATAAAGGCCCTGAGGGATGAAAACTACGGCGTTCAGGACGCCGCGATCCGCTCTCTTATGGAGATAAAGGGAGAGTCCACTGCCTACATGCTGCTGCCGCTTTTAAGGGAAAACGCCTTCCTGCGGAATACCGCCATCATGATTATCAAGGAAATCGGCCGGGAAGCAGTCCCCCTCCTTGCCCCTCTCTTAAGGGACCGTGACGATGATATCAGGAAATTCGCCCTGGATCTCATCCAGGATATCAGACATTGTGATTATCCGGAACAACTGGTGGACCTTCTCAAAAATGATCCCAACCCCAATGTCAGGGCTGCCGCAGCAAAGGCCCTGGGAGCATTGAAGTACCGGCCGGCCGGGCCGCAACTCATGAAAGCCCTGAAAGACGAGGAATGGGTATGTTTCTCTGCTATAGAGGCACTTACCGACCTGGGAGACGAGGATTGCCTGAGCTCAATTGCAGACCTGCTGAACAGTCCCTCTGAGGCCGTAAGATTCGCAGCGCTTGAAGCGCTTGGAAAGATCGGCTCTCCCCTGTCGGTCAGGCCCATTGTCGAGCATATATCAAAAACCGGCGGATACGAGAAAAACGCCGCCATAAAAAGCCTCGTCCGCATAGGTGATATACCCCCCCTGCCCGGGATGTCCGACAGCCTTGTTGAAATCCTGCAGGACGGCGACTGGGAAGACCGCTTGACAGCGATAAAAGGCCTGGTCGCACTTAAAGAAAAAAGCGCAATCCCCTACATGATTGATATAGCCGGATCCTATGACACGTCGGTCCCGGATAATGAAGAAAAGGTCGCCATAATCAAGGAAGCGGTAAAGGGCCTCGGCTGTAACGAGCACCTCCTGAATATTCTCAGGGACCGGTCCATGAAATTCCGGGGGAGGTCAATAGCCGTGGATATAGCAGGGGAGCTGAAATGCAGGGAAGCCGTCCCGGCCCTCATAGACCTTCTGAAGGACGAGTGCCGGGATGTCAAACGGTCCGCCGTGAACTCCCTGGGCAAGGCGGAAGGTGATGAAGTAAAAGAGACCCTGATCGACATGATCAGCGAGCATGACAGTCACGTAAGGAAGACGGCCGTTATCTCGCTCGGCAAGATAAGGGAAAAAGCCGCGTTCGAGCCTCTCATGAAATTTCTCCATAATGAAAAATATCATGATGTCATCCATGAGTTTGTAAAGGCGCTGCTTAATATCGACTCCTCAATGTTTCTGTCGCGCATACATGAATACAGTGAGCATGTCAGGGAAATCGCGGCAGAATATGTATCGGATATCAGGACGGGGGAGGCATGCTGAACATTCCTCTTGTCGATTCGACGTTTAAAGAGATAAGGGATTATATCTATGAAAAAAGCGGTATCTATATAGCCGACAACAAAAAGTATCTGATCGAAAACCGGCTGTCCGGGATATTGAAGGAGAAAGGCTTAAACAGCTTTGAGGAGTATCTTGAACTTCTCAGGGTCAGGGCCGGCCCCGCTGAACTCAACAGGCTTTTTGACGCCATAACCACGAATGAGACATATTTCTTCAGGGAGGCGGAACAGTTCTACGTGCTTTCCGACAATATATTACCGAAGCTGATGGCGCAGAAGCGGAGTTCAAAAAATGTCAGGATATGGTCAGCGGCCTGCTCCACAGGTGAAGAACCCTACACCATCTCAATAATCCTGATGGAGAAAATGCTTAACCCGCGGCAGATTGAAATATGCGCCTCGGACATAAGCGAAGGGGTGATCGATTCCGCCAAAAGGGCTGTATACAACTCATATTCAGTAAGAAATATACCCGAAGCCTACCTGAAAAAATATTTCCTGAACAGTGACCGGTCCTATGCCCTTAAGCCTTCGGTCAAGAACACGGTCAGGTTCATGAGCGTAAACCTTGTCGATGACAAAAAACTGAGGGCCTTCCGCGGAATGGATGTCATCTTCTGCCGGAACGTGCTCATATACTTTGACAACAAGGCCAAACAAAAAGCCGTATCAAATATATACAACAGCCTTAATCCGGGCGGTTATTTATTCATAGGGTCTTCTGAAAGCCTCCATAATGTCACAAGGGCATTCAGACCGAATGTTATAAATAAAGTAATTGCATATCAGAAGGTGTAAAAATGGAGACCGCAAGATGCAAAAAAACTAATGAAGTATTAAACACGGACTTTGAAATATCTGAACCCGGGGTGCGCCGGCCGGCGGGGACTGTAATTACGGGAGCGGGGTTCAGAGACTTTGATGCGGGGGTGATTCAATGAATATCCTGGTGGTGGACGACTGCCAAACAACAAGAAAACTTCTTGGTCATTATCTGAAGACAAGGGGATACAGGGTGGTCTTTGCGGAAAATGGTCTTGACGCCCTGGAAAAACTCGGCACACACAAGATAAATCTCATACTCACGGACCTCAACATGCCGTATATGGACGGGATGGAATTCATAAAAACACTGAGGGCTGACCCTAATCTTGCAGATATCCCCGTATTAATGGTTACGACTGAAAATGACGATGCAGAAAGAGAGAAGGCATTCAACAGCGGCGTTAACGGATATGTCGTAAAACCTATAACAGG
>WFVK01000079.1 GCA_015491705.1 Nitrospirota bacterium
CTGTCCATTTGTGGAGTATGATGAAAAGCTCATGGTTTCCTATTTCCTCACGAAACGCCTCGATATTCAAAGGCATAAACGTGAGCTCTGGTTTCCCCTGTCCGTGGAAAACAACAGCGCCTCGGTGGTTGCTTACAGGCCTGACGGCCCCCCGGCGGTTGAGGATATAAAAAAAATTCTCAGGGTCAGCAGGATCGAATTTTCGGTTGCCCTGCCCTCCGATATCATCAGGATTATTGAAAACAATTTTGATTTAAATCCCGGTTTCCCTCCTTCAGGCGGCAGAACTCCCCTGGCAAAGGTAAGGACATTCCTTGCCGGCAGGCGCTCGATGTTTGCCGGGCTCAGGACTTCCTTTGCGAGGGGCAGGACAGGACTCGCCTTTATCCGCACCGGCATTTCCTGTATTGCCGTAGCCCTTTTTCTGTTCCGGCTGTTTGGCATGGGATACCTGACCGTGCTTGAGGTGATGCTCATGCTGGCCGGTATAGCAATCGTCATAGATGGTTTTCTGTGGTATATACCGGTCCGCAGGGAGGGGGCCATATCACTGCTATGCAGCCTTACCGAGCCTACCTGGGGGACAACAGTGCTTGAGCTTTCCGGCCCGGAAGACAACCCCGCCGTCGTGCGCAGTAAACCTGTAAAAGGTGCGGAGAGGCTGCGCGCCGGCTGGAGCAGGCTTTCCCCTGTAATGAGGAGGAGGTTCCTTGCCAGTGACAGGACGGACTTTGCCGAGGAGAGGACGGTCCTTGCCTGTTACAGGACAATGATGGCAATGGCGCGCACAGGGCTGGCCTTTACGCGGACAGGGTTTGCGTTTATCGGCGTAGGAATTGGATTGTTGAGACAGTTCAAGACCGGACCGTGGACTACATTTTACGCATCGCTTATCATCATAGGCATTGCAATGGTTGCAGAAGGTTTTTACTGGTATCTCCCGGGCCGCCGTGCAGGCAGGGAGAGTCTCGAGTCAGTTGAAAAGGTTGAAAAAAAACTGAACATCTGGGACATTATCTTTCCACCTTCGCATAAACACCCCCACGCCGGGAAGATGCATTCGGACCTTCCCGTCAGGCCGTCTTATGCCCCCGGCATCTGGGGGACCACAGGCCTGGCCCTTGAGAGGACACTCCTTGCCGACAGGAGGGGGCTTATGGCAAGACTGCGCACCCTTATGGCGCGCTCCAGGACGGGGATGGCATTTGTAAGAACCGGCATGAGGGTATCCGGTGTGGGCATGGGCCTGCTGGTGTATTTTGGTTTTGGTAATCCTGCGTGGACGATATTTAATATCATCCTGATAATCGGCGGCTTTCTGCTTATTGCAGACGGTCTTTACTGGCATATCCCCGCTGAGAGGATCAGGAGGCAGTTCCCCTACTGCTTCGGCGAGATGGAGGTCGGTATCCCGGATTACGGGAAACCCGCCTGCTTCTGGAGAAAGGTGGTTTTCAGTCATGAAGGCGAATAATATCGCAAGAGCGGATCAGTTTCGTATACTGTGCGCCCGCGGACTGATAGCGGAAGAGGATCTTCACAGGGCGGAAGAGGCCGCCTCTGCCCGCGGCATTGATCTTGAGAGCATAATTATAAACGAGTATAATGTCCCCAGGAGCGCTGTATTGGAGGCGCTCTCGGAATACTATAACCGCCCCTCCGTGGAATATGATGAAAGGCTGCCCGTCCCCCCGGAGCTGTTGGCCGGTCTTGACGGCAAAAGGCTCTCCCTGAGCCTGTGGTTTCCGGTTATCAAGGATGGAGATACGGTCGTCATAGCCGCCAGCAACCCTGATGCGCCCGAGGTCCTGGACGAGGCAAGAGAATTTATCAGGGCTGAAAGATACGAGTTGCGGGTGGCGCTCAGGGAGGATATAAGATGGTTCATCCAGGACCTCCTGCATGCAAAACCCGGCCAGCTCATAGGCACAATCAGGACAGGTCTTGCATTCTGGCGCAACACCATGGCCCACTGGAGGACCAGGCTTGCATGTTACAGGACCGACATGGCAAAGGCGAGGACATCCCTTGCATTCCTCAGGTGGGGACTCGGCTTTATCGCCATATCCAACTACCTCATGCGCAATCACAGGTTCAGCTCCATATTCTATTTCTACTGGGCCATTACCGGCGCGGGGCTTTTTCTGGCCGTCTTCGGGGTCTATGGATATTTGAAAATAAGAAAGTCCCGCATGACACCGCCGGGGCATTATACACTTGTTGAGGTGACGTCGGCGACCCTCAGTTTTCTCGAGGATTATCATTTTATCGAAGGCGCCGGCAGGCCTTCTTCATCAGGACGCACAATGCTTGCCCGTCTCGGCGATTTTCTGGCCGATTACTGCACCATTCTCTATCCGTCTCCGGCCAGCAAGGAACGCACGCATCTCGCGTATGAGAGGAATGTGCTGGCAGGGCAGCGGACAGTGGCTGCATGTTACCGCACAATTTATGCGCGGGCAAGGACGGGGTTGTCTTGCATACGTTCGGGGGTTTCATTCTCAACACTTGGGCTGGCCCTCATGAAGTATTTCGGTCTCAGTTTCCTGACGGTGTTTGACTTCATACTTGTCATAGCGGGGATGCTGATGATCGCAGACGGCATACTGTGGTATCTGCCGACGAGAAAGGAGCAGTCTGAAATCCCGAGGTATACGGCGTCTCAACGGGGTCAACTTTGATTGTTGCGTAAGCTGGCGGGCGATGGTCTTATGCAACTGCAGGGACAGGTAAACAAATGCAATTGCAACTGAAAATCTGGCACAAGATGATCATCGGTATTGCCATCCCCTCGCTTATTGTTCTCATAGGCAGTATATTCACCTATGAATACCTGAACGATGTCAAGGACAGGCAGGAGTTTGTCGAGATTGCGGATGACATCAAGGAAGACGTGCTTGAACTCAGACGGAATGAAAAAAATTTCTTTCATTACAAGAATGCCGAGCACCGCGACAATGTGTACAACGCAATCCTGCTCCTTGAAAATACAATCAAAAGCATATCCCGGGAAATCATTGAGGATATCGGGCAGGAAGATTTCTCCATGCTTAATAAATCCGTTCAGACATATACGAACTATATAGACGAACTCTATGAGAGTTACCAGGATGAAATCGAGGTCACCGAAAAAGTCAGGGAAGAAGGGAGGAAACTGGAGGATTCCGTGGGCAAGGGGAAGAGACGCGGGGGCCTTACGACAAGCTTTGTTCTGAATCTCCGGCGGCTGGAGAAAAACTACATGTTCTTCCGGGATAAAAAATCTTTCCTCGAATTAAACACAGCCCTTTCCGAACTGAAGTCTGCGGCGCCTGACTGTACTGAATGTATTTCATATAAAGAGGCCATACGTAATCTTATCAGCACTTACAGAAAAACCGCCTCGATAGAGAGAAAGGTCCGGCTCACGGGCAAAAGACTCGATGAAATCGCAGTAAAGATAGCTCGCCGGGAAAGACAGAAAATCAGGTCGTTTATCACGGTGACAAACCGTTTCCTGCTTGCAGCCGTTGCCTTGCTCTGCATACTGGGACCGCTTTTGGTATACAAGACCGCCAATTATATAGTCACTCCGATCAACAGGCTGTCCGAGATTACAAAGAGAATCGCCGCAGGCGATTTGAACGTCAGGGCCCCGCTGAAGGAGCGTGACGAGACTTATTCACTGGCGCTTTCCTTCAACACAATGCTTGACACCCTGAGAGAGAGGGAAAACCAGCTTGTTGAAAAAGAGAAAGAGCTCTATCAGAGCAAAAAACTGGCATCCATCGGCATCCTGACTTCGGGTGTGGCGCATGAACTGACAAATCCCCTGAACAATATTTCCATGATCGCCCAGACATATACGGAGCTTTATGACAAGTTGAGCAGGGAAGACCGGCTTGCATTCATGAACAATGTGCAGAAAGAGGCTGAACGGATCAGGGACATTGTGAGGGACCTCCTTGACTTTTCCAAGCCAAAAGAAAAAACTTTCAGGGAGACGGATATTAACACGGTTGTGGAAAAAAGTCTGAGACTCGTGCAGAATATGCTTGACATATCCAATATAGAGACATACGTAACCCTTGGTGCAGGCCTCGGCACGGTTTTTATTGATGAGCATCAGATCCAGCAGGTTTTTGTTAACCTGATAACCAATGCCATACAGGCAATGCCCGGGGGAGGCATGTTATATATTGAAACACGCCTGAGCAGTAACGGAGAGTTTGTGGAGATTGACATCAGAGACACCGGCAAGGGGATACCGCCCGAGTTTCTGCCCCATATCTTTGATCCGTTTTTCAGTACAAAAGGAGTGGAGGGAACAGGACTCGGGATGTCGGTGAGCTATGGAATCATTAAAAATCACAAGGGAAATATAAAGGTGCAAAGCAAGGTGGGAGAGGGCAGTACCTTTACCGTGGAGCTGCCTGTCTACCGTAATGGTGCATGAAGGCTCACGAGGGCCCTGCCGGTTTCCTGCAGGCCCTCCCGGGCGCTGTCCGGTATTTCCCCCTATAAGGCAGAGAAAAGGAGAGAAGACATGAACAAACAGTATAAAATTATGGTGATCGACGATGAAAAGATTGTGGGTGATATGACAAAGATGACCCTGGAGCAGGACGGATATGTGGTGGAGACCTTCTTAAACGCAGCGCCGGCGCTTGAGAGACTGAAGGAAGAGAAATTCGACGTGATTGTGACGGACTACAAGATGAAAGGCATTGACGGCATGGAAGTCCTCAGGACCGTCAAGAAACTGTATCCGGAAATAGTGGTGATAATGATTACGGCCTTTGCCAATCTGGACGCAGCCATTGAGGCCCTGAGGTCGGACGTGCATGACTTTTTCCCCAAGCCTGTTAAAATAAAGGAACTGAAGGCGTCCATACAGCGCGCATTGGCTAAAGACAAATAAACCTTAATGTGGCATAAAGTGGCACGCCGGCACAACGGAAAGAATGAAAACACTGCTGGAAAGATTGAAGAACTTCTTTACGAAAAAAGCGCCCGGAGCGGATGCAAAACTGCCCTTCAAGGTCGTCTTCAGCCGTTTCCGCCAGGTGCTGGAAAGCAACAACCGCGCCCTCGAAATAATGGCCGATATGGGCGACAAGCTCGGCGGCAACTACATCTTTGACATCAATTACATAAGGAAGTCATATGCCGAGCTTGCCGATTCCGTATTCCAGTCCATTTACAATCTCAATTCCCTCTCGCAGAACAAGTATCTCTACCTCCACCGTATCTTCGAGAGGATCAACGACAGGGTCAACAGGATACTGGAGGGAAAGTCCCCGCTGGAGCAGAGAGAACTCGTGCTCTTTTACAGGGATATCTCTTGGGAGATGTCGGATCAGGTCGGCGGCAAAAACGCCGGGCTTGCGGAGCTTGCGAACTATCTCAAGCTCAACGTCCCCCAGGGATTTGCCATCACCGCAAGCGCTTTCAGGGAATTTGTCGAGTACAACCGGATCGGGGAAAAGATCAGTGCATTAAAACAGAAATACAGAAAGGCCGCAAAACGCTCGCACAAAGAAGATATCATGTCCGCCATTACATTTGCCGAGGGCGGCGAACACGACACCGCCAGGGAAATCCTGAATGAAGAGGACTATCTTGATGAATCTTTCTTTGCAGAGGTGCAGGAACTGTTCAGGAAAGGAAAACTGCCCCCCCATCTCGTATCATCCATTGAAGATGCCCTCGATATATTAAGGGGCGGAGACAGGGAATCATGCCGGATAGCCGTCAGAAGCAGCGCGGAAAAGGAAGACCTCGAATTTTCCTTTGCAGGCCAGTTCGAGACTGTACTGAATGTGCCGGCCAGTATAAAGAAAGTCGAGGAAGCGTACAAGGAGGTGCTGGCAAGCCTCTACTCAGCCCGCGCCGTATCATACAGGGACCTGATAATGCCCAGGGACAAACCGATGATGGCCATGAGCGTGGGTTGCATCAGGATGGTGGACGCGGTGGCCAGCGGTGTAATCTATACCTCTGATCCGAATAACCTGAATAACGACGCAGTTATAATCAGCGCCAACTGGGGGCTGGGCAAGACGGTTGTGGACGGCCTGGTTGATGCGGACCATTTCATTGTGCGGAAAGAGGAGCCGTACGAAATTCTCGAAAAAAAGACGGGCAAAAAGGAGTTGAAGGCCGTGGCCCTCAGAGAAGGGGGCATTCAGGAAGTCGGTATCCCCGACAGCGAACAGAGAAAACCGTGTCTCAGCGACGAACAGATAAGGGAACTCGCCCGCCAGGCCGTACTCATCGAGCATTACATGAAGAAACCGCAGGATATTGAATGGTCCATAGACAAAAGGGGTGAGATTTTCATACTTCAGTCAAGGCCGTTAAGAATCTCCTCCCCCGCAGCCGCCACCCGGAACATCATATCCAGCCTGCAGAAATATCCGGTCCTGATGGAAAACCGCGGCAAGATAGCAAGAAGGGGCATAGGCGCCGGCAGGGTCTTCATACTGCAGCGGCTGGAAGACCTTAAAAACTTCCCCCCCGGTTCAGTGCTTGTGGCCAGGCATGATTCCTCACATTTTATTAAAATAATGCCGAAGGCCTCTGCCATTATCACCGATACGGGAACTCCCACAAGCCATATGTCAAATATCGCAAGAGAGTTCCAGGTGCCCACGATAGTCAATACAGGCGTCGGCACGAGCGTCCTGAAGCACGGTGAGGAGGTCACGGTGGACGCGGAGGACAACAGGATTTATGCGGGGATAGTCAAGGAGCTTTTAACCTACAGGATTACGGACGAGATTCCCCTGATGGAGCTTGAAGAATTCAGGCTCCTCCAGAAGATGCTGAGATATATAACGCCGCTGAACCTGATCGACCCCCTCCTGGAGAACTTTACGCCTGAAAACTGCAGGACCTTTCACGACATCCTCCGGTTCATTCACGAAAAGGCCATTGCCGAGCTTGTGGATATCGACCGTTACAAAGAGGTGCTGCGGAACAATATAGCGGTCAAACTCGATGTCCCCATACCGACCGGCATATTCATGATCGACATAGGGGGCGGGCTGAACCTGAAAGAAAAGGGGAACAGGGCCTCTCTTGACGAGATAACCTCTATCCCGTTCAGGGCGATTGTGGGGGGGATGATGCATCCCGGCGTCTGGCACTCCGAGGCGGTGTCAATGAAGATAAACGACTTCATGTCGAGCATGCTGAAGATGCCGGATGTATCCGCCATGAGCTATCTCGGCGAAAATGTGGCGGTTATTTCCCGTGAATATGTCAATCTCAGTCTGAGATTCGGCTATCATTTCAACATGATAGACTGCTACTGCAGTGATAACATAAGGGACAACCATGTGTATTTCAGGTTTGTCGGCGGGGCCACGGATATCACAAAGAGGTCGCGCCGCGCCGAACTGATAGGGTCGATCCTGAAGGAGTTCAACATGAGAACCAATCTGAAAGGCGACCTTATAATAGCCCGCACCGACAACATCACGCGGCCGGAGATGGAGGAACTGCTGGATTATCTCGGCAGGCTGATAGCCTACACGCGCCAGCTTGACGCGCTGCTCGACGACGACAGCGTTGTCGGGCGTTACGTCAGGAATTTCCTCGAGGGTAATTACAGGATAGGATGACAGGCGGCAAGAGACGGACGTGAGACTTGATTCCATTATCAAAAAAGCCGAAGGCCTCTTGAAAAAGGCCGGAAATATTTTGCACAGGAAGGATAAATCGCCGGAAGTCGCCCTTCTTATCCCGGGTGACAACTATCTCAGGCTCAGGCACAGGTATTACAGTTACAAAAACCTCCTCCTGAAAAACAATGAGCTTCTCGATACACTCTCGGAAATAGAGGAGGGGATTGAAACAAAAACCATAACACTTCAGGTCTTCAGGTCGTATATCGCCCGTATCTTTGATACAGCATTCGGATTTATCCAGAGTCTGAACGATATGGCGGACAACCGTTATATGTACCTCTATGACGTGCTCGAACGCATCAGGCTCAATACAGAATCACAGCTCAGAGAGGAAGAGGAGAAGTCTCTCGCGGATTTCGTGGCCCCGATCGAAAAGATAACATCGGAACATTTCAAGTATACAGGAAACAAGGCAGGCAATCTCGGAGAAATACGAAACATGCTGAAGCTGCCTGTCCCGCGCGGCTTTTCAATAACGGTCAGGGCATACAGGCATTTCATGTCCTTCAATCGCCTTGAGCAGAGGATCGACACCCTCCTTGCCTCCCTGGATATAAACGATACCGCGGGCATCGACAGGGTTTCAGATGAGCTCCGGCGGCTGATCATGCACTCCAGCGTGCCGCAGGAGATAGAAGAGGCCATTTACAGGGAGGCGGACAGACTTGGCAGGCAACAGGGATTTTCCGTAAGGTCAAGCGCGGTCGGCGAGGACGGGAAGGTCTCTTTTGCAGGGCAGTTCACCAGCAGGCTGAACGTAAAAAGGCAATCCCTCATACACGCCTACAAAGAGGTTATGGCAAGCAAATACAGCATGCGGGCCATATTTTACCGGCTGGCAAAGAAGATAAGGGACAGGGATACCCCCATGTCCGTGCTTGTCCTGGAAATGGTCGATTCGAGATCATCGGGGGTCCTGTATACCATGAATCCCAGCTATCCCGAGAAAGACGAGACCATGATAAGCGCTGTGTGGGGGCAGGGGCAGTATGCAGTCAGCGGTACGGTTTCCCCGGACATGTATATACTGGACCGCAGGGAGAACGGCAGGATTATCAGTAAAACAATTTCCCGTAAAGACGTCAAACTCGTATTAAATCCTTCCGGAGGGGTAATGGAGCTCCCCGTGCCGCAGGAAAGCCGGGAAACACCCTGTCTGTCAGATGACGAGATCCGCAGGCTTTATAATTTCAGCCGTCTGATCGAGAAGCATTTCGGAGCACCGCAGGATATAGAATGGGCGATCGATGAAAAGGGGCGTATATTTATACTTCAGGCCCGGCCCCTGCATATTAAAAGGGTCGTCACGGCCGCGGCACCGGATACATATTACGAGACGCAGACGGTCCTGTCAAAGGGAGAGACGGCCAGCCGCGGCATTGCATCGGGTCCCGTATACATCATTGAAAGGTTTGATCAGTTGTCCGCCTTTCCTGAGGGTGCCGTCCTCGTTGCCAGGAATACATCCAATGAATTCGTAAGGATTATGCCGTCTGCCTCGGCAATTATCATCGAGACCGGCAGCAGGACAAGCCATCTTGCCACCGTCGCCAGGGAATTCAATATCCCGATGATTATCAACGCCAAGAATATAATCAGGATACTCCGCAATGAGACGCTTGTAACCGTGGACGCAAATGCCGGACGTATCTACAGGGGCCGCATGGAGGGACTTCCCCTGACGGGATGGGAGGCCGTCCCTGCCGAGGGGTACGGACGTGAAGAGAGGATCATGAGAAATGTCATGAAGAACATAACCCCCCTTCACATCATTAATATAGTCGAAGGCGAGACGGACCCCGAAGATTTCAGGACAATACATGATATTATCCGGTTTGTTCACGAGGTTTCCGTTAAGGAAATGTTTCGTATCGGAGAGTTGTCGGAAGGCGAGGGTTATACACAGGAGATAGTCACCGATACGATACCCATGCGCTTCTATGTCATCGACATTGACGGAGGAGTCGCGGATGAGGCGAAATTCCTGAGAAAACTCTCTCCCGGGCATATCCGCTCCATTCCGTTCAGGGCATTGTGGCGCGGGATGACCCACGAAGGGGTGAGGTGGTCCGGCCCTGTTGATATCGACATGGCGGGACTCGCCTCGGTTATGGCAAGGTCGTTCGTCAGAACAGGGGTGACGGAAAAAGGCGGCAAGGTATATGTGATTATCACGGACCAGTATATAAACCTGAGCGTAAAGCTGGCATATCATTTCTCTGTTGTGGATGCATTCTGCGGGGAAAGTTATATAAACAATTACATAAACCTCCGTTTCCAGGGAGGAGGCGCCGGCGCCGAGGGGAGGGCCCGCCGGGCACTGTTTTTAAAAGATGTCCTGGAGTCCATGGACTTCAGGGTGGAAATAAAAGGCGATATGGTCCTGGCCGGCATAAAGGGCGCTTCACGGGCCGAGACCGAAAACAAGCTTGATATGCTCGGCCGCCTGCTCGGCTGCTCCAGACAGCTTGATATGGCGATTAACAGCATTGAGGCCAAGGACTGGTATGTAAGGGCATTTCTGGAGGGCAATTATTCATTTGTGCATGATTAATCCCTGCCCCCGCGCAAACGGGGGCACTTCCCGCCCGCTCCGGCATTTTGATGCCGGTGTTAAGGTGATGCAACTGGTAGGGCGTAACCGATAGTGGAAACCGCGCATGCAATTAAAAATATGGCATAAGATGATTATCGGCATTTCAATGCCCTCCCTCATAGCGATCCTCGGGGTGGGGCTTACATACGAGTACATAAACGATGTCAAAAACAGGCAGGAGTTTGTCCAGATCGCCGATGACCTGAAAGAACATGTTCTCGAGGTCCGGCGCAATGAAAAGAATTTCCTCCGCTACAAGAATGACGAAAATCTCCGGGGAATACATGATGCGGTCTCGATCCTGACCAACTCAATCAACGGCATTTCACGGGAGACCGCCGAGGAGATCGGCAAGGAAGAATTTTCCCTGCTCAAGGAATCCGTTCAGACATATTCAGCCCTCATAGACAGTCTGTATAAAAACTATCAGCAGGAGACCAAAGTCACCGAAAGGGTAAGGGAAGAAGGCAGGAAGCTGGAGAGCTTTGCGGCGAACTGGCAATATACGGGGGAGCTTTCAATAAACCTCGTCCTTCACCTTAGACTCCTGGAAAAGAACTATATGCTTTTCCGCGACAGGGACTCCTTTGTTAAATTGAAAAGCAAACTCGCCGAACTGGAAAAGGCGGGATACTTCTGCAAAGAGTGTGTTGTGTATATCAATACCCTCCGCAGCCTTTTTGCAACATATAAAAAGAGCGATGGGATGGTGAACGAACTGCAGGCCACAGGAGATAAACTTGAAAGAATCACGGGGAGAATAGCCAAGCGTGAAAGGAGCAGGATCAGTTCCTTTCTTACGCTTACACAACGCCTTCTGCTTGTGGCGCTCGCCCTGCTCTGCACATTGGGGCCCCTGTTCGTATACAGGACCGCCAATTACATAACCGCGCCCATTAAAAGGCTCGCCGAGATTGCAAAGAGGATTTCCGAGGGAGATTTAAGCCTGAGGGCCCCGCTCAGGGAACACGACGAGACCTACTACCTGGCCGTATCCTTCAACACAATGCTTGATCACCTGCAACTGGCGCAGGAATCACTGGCGCAGAGCCTGGAGCTTCTGAGGCAGAAACAGGCCCAGCTCGTGGAGTCCGAGAAGCGGGCCTCGATAGGCTTTCTTGTCTCCGGGGTCGCCCATGAGCTGAATAATCCCCTGAACAACATCTCACTGACCGCAGAGACCATGCTGACCGGCCTGAAAGACCTCTCGCAGGAAGATATGCGGGAGTATATCACGGACATACTCTCGCAGAGTGAGCGCGCACAGCGCATCGTGCAGGACCTGCTTGATTTTGCCGGAGCCAAACGCTCCAGCGTTATGGAAAAGCAGGACATCGTCAGGATAGTTAAGAAATCAATAAAACTCACCGCCAATCAACTGAGGATCAACAATATAAAGCTGATTCAGGATATCCCGGACAGGGCATTTTATGTTAAAGGTGACCGCAACAAACTCGAACAGGTTTTTGTCAACATTATCGTAAATGCCATACAGTCGATGAAACAAGTGGAAGGGACGCTGAGCATAAGCGTCAGGCCCGATGCCGGCGGCAGGAATATACTCATACGGATCAGTGATACAGGACACGGCATACCGGAGAAGGACCTCAAGAACATCTTCGAGCCTTTCTTTACAACCAAATCCGTTGGTGAAGGCACCGGGCTCGGACTGTCGGTAAGCCACAGCCTTATAATGGAACATAACGGGAAAATCGAGGTTGAAAGCAGGCCTGGTGAAGGGAGCACCTTCACAGTAAGACTGCCCCTGTATGAAGAGCCCGCCGAAAATCCTTCCGTCTCTCCTGCCCGCCGGCGATAGTTTAATGCAAAAGATTCCGGACAGGCCGGAAAGACTTCCCGGAGCCGGCCCGGACTATGTTAATACCCGTAGTGTTTGTTATAATAATTTGTTATGTTCGGTTTTTTGACGAAAATAGTAGGCACGAAGAACGACAGGGAAATCAGGAGGCTCTGGTCCGTCGTTGAGGAGATCAACGCCCTTGAGGACACGGTCTCATCCCTTGACGATGCCGCGCTCCGGGCCAGGACGGACGAGTTCCGCAGGAGGCTTCAGGCAGGCGAGAGCATGGACGATATTCTCCCGGAGGCGTTTGCCGTAGTAAGGGAGACCTCGCGGAGAACGCTCGGGATGCGCCATTTTGATGTGCAGCTTATAGGCGGCATCGCCCTTCACAACGGGAAAATAGCCGAGATGAAAACAGGCGAGGGCAAGACCCTTGTGGCCACGCTTGCTGTATATCTGAACGCCCTCGAGGGGAGGGGAGTACATATCATCACCGTCAATGATTACCTCGCAAAGAGGGATGCCGTCTGGATGGGGCCCATATATGATTTCCTCGGGCTCTCCGTGGGTATTATCCAGCACGACGCTTCCTTTATTTACGACCCGTCATATCACTCGGAGGACAGCAGGCTGAAACACCTGAGGCCGGTGGACAGAAAAGAGGCCTATGCCGCGGACATTACCTACGGCACCAACAACGAGTTCGGCTTTGACTACCTGAGAGACAACATGAAGTATCACATAAACGATTATGTCCAGAGAGAGCTCAACTTTGCAATTGTGGATGAAGTGGACAGCATCCTGATTGACGAGGCAAGAACGCCCCTGATAATATCAGGCCCCTCCGAAGAGTCGACGGACAAATACTACAGGATTGACAAGATAATTCCGAAACTGAAACTTGGAGTGGATTACACCATAGATGAGAAGGCGAAGAGCGCCATACTGACCGAGGAAGGCAACGCAAAGGTGGAGAAGCTGCTCGGCGTCGGCAACCTCTACGACCCCGCAAACGTCGAGCTGGTTCACCATGTCAACCAGGGGCTGAGGGCACATGCCCTGTTTAAAAGGGATGTGGACTATATCGTCAAGGACAACGAGGTGATAATCGTTGATGAATTCACCGGCCGCCTCATGCCCGGCAGGCGCTGGTCCGACGGCCTGCACCAGGCGATAGAGGCGAAAGAGGGCGTAAAGATAGAGAGCGAGAACCAGACACTCGCCACGATCACTTTCCAGAATTACTTCAGGATGTACAGGAAGCTCGCCGGCATGACGGGCACCGCGGACACGGAAGCGGAGGAATTCGGAAAGATATACAACCTCGATGTGCTTGTAATCCCGACAAACCAGCCCATGATCAGGAATGACCACCCTGACATTATTTACAAGACGGTCAAGGCCAAGTTTCAGGCGGTCATCGATGAAATCGAGGACTGCTACAGGAGGGGGCAGCCTGTCCTCGTGGGCACCATATCGATTGAAAAGTCAGAGCTTCTCAGCGCCATGCTGAAAAAGAAAAAGATCCCCCATTCCGTGCTCAACGCCAAATACCATGAAAAGGAGGCGGAGATAATCGCCCAGGCCGGAAGAAGCGGGGCCGTCACCATTGCGACCAACATGGCCGGCAGGGGCACCGACATAGTGCTCGGCGGCAACCCCGAGGGCATTGCAAGGGATATGCTGAGGAACAAAAAGGATTATACGCAGGAAGAGTACGAAAGGGCGCTGCAGAAGGCGAGGGAGATATGCGAGAAGGACAGGGAAAAGGTCATAGCAGCCGGAGGCCTGCATATCCTCGGCACGGAAAGGCACGAGTCAAGGCGGATAGACAACCAGTTGAGGGGACGCTCCGGAAGGCAGGGTGACCCGGGTTCATCAAGATTTTATCTCTCCCTTGAAGACGACCTTATGAGGATATTCGGCTCTGACAGGGTTTCCGGCCTTATGGGCAAGCTCGGCATGGAAGAGTCACAGCCCATAGAGCACAAATGGGTGAGCAAGGCGATAGAGACCTCCCAGAAGAAAGTGGAGGCGCACAACTTCGACATAAGAAAGCACCTGCTTGAATATGACGACGTCAATAACAAGCAGAGGAGCGAGATTTACTCCTTCAGGCGGGAGATACTCACATCAGACAATGTCAGTGACAGGATTCTGGAGATGGCGGAAAACACCCTTGATGACATTCTCGCCAAATACTGTCCCGAAAACCAGCATCCCGAAGAATGGGATCTTAAAACCCTCAGGGATGCACTGTACGGCCAGTTCGCCATATACCCCGAGATAGAGGTGATGGATTTTGAGGACCTCCGCACCAGGCTCCTTCAGGAGATAAAACAGGCGTACGAAACCAAGGAGCAGGAGATCGGGCCTGAGACTTTCCGCTACCTCGAAAAGATGGTGCTCCTTCAGGTGGTGGATACCCAGTGGAAAGACCATCTGCTGAGCATGGATCACCTGAAAGAGGGAGTTGGCCTGAGGGGCTACGGCCAGCGCGACCCGCTTGTGGAATACAAAAGGGAGGCCTTCGAGATATTCGCTGACCTGAGCGACAGGGTCGCCTCTGAAGTTATCGCCAGGCTGATGAAGATACAGATTGCAAGAGAGGATACGGTGGAAAGGCAATTTGCGCCAAAGCCTGCAAGGATGATATACGGCCGCGGAAGCGGGGGGGAAAGCGCCAGGCCGCAGACTGTGGTGAAAGACAAGAAGATAGGCAGAAACGCCCCCTGCATATGCGGGAGCGGAAAGAAATACAAAAAGTGCTGCGGAATTAATGCGTAAGATACTGCTGATAGACAGGGACGACTCCCCGGTCATTGAGTTTGAAAAGTCACTCTCCGGTAAAGATTATCTCCTGATAAAGAGGCGGAATATCGACAGCGCCGTCTCCTGCCTGAAAAACAATTCAATAACCCTGATAGTAATCGGAAGCCGTTTTGCCCGGGAAGCCGGTGATTCAGGGGAATTCAGGCAGCTTGCAGCCGCCACCCCCAAAATCATTCTAACCGGCGGGGATCCCCCACGGTACAACAGCCCGCTCATCAAAGACATGCTCGCAATACCCCTCTCCGCGCCTTTTTCTTTCAGGACATTTAAATACTGGACGGATAAACTCCTGAAAATCAGGGCCGCGGATGATGAAAACAGGCGCCTTCAGGCCGGGCTGAGAGACAGGGAAAAAACATTGAAGTTTTACCATGATGTCTCAACCGAGCTGGTTGCTTCACAGGGGCTGAAGAAGTGCCTGAATTACATAATGGAAAAGATACGCCTTATGACCGGGGCCGGCGCATGGTCACTGCTGCTTGATAACGACCCCCTTTTTGACATAATCCCCCTGCGTTCCTCAAAAAAGATACGGAAATTAAAGATCAGAAAGGGTGCCGGCATAGCCGGATGGGTGCTGGATAAAGGCGTTCCGGTAATCGTACCTGATGTACTGAGGGACAGGCGTTTTGATAAAGAGGTGGACAGCTTTCCGGGCATTGAAGTTCACTCCCTGATCTGCGCACCGCTGAGGATGAAAGACCGGGACGTTGTCGGGGTACTGAGGCTGATTAACGGCAACGGTGGTGATCCGTTTACGGAAGACGATATGAAGCTGCTCCTGAATGCGGCGAATTTTATCAATATCGCCATCGAGCGGACGTTTCTGTACCAGAAAACCAAGAATGACGATCTCACCAATCTCTACAATATTCATTATCTTAACCACGCCATCGACGTGGAGATAGAAAGGGCGAGGCGGTACCGCTCCATGTTTTCGCTGGTGTTTATGGACCTTGACAACTTCAAGAAGGTAAACGATAAATACGGCCATCTTATCGGCAGCAGGGTGCTCGTTGAAATAGCCAGGCTCCTTCAGGACAGCCTGAGGAAGATCGATATAATAACGCGTTACGGCGGTGACGAGTTTGTAATAATCCTGCCTCAAACCTCACTGGACGCAAGTTTCTTAGTGGCCGAACGGCTTAGAAAGGCGATAGAGAAGAACATCTTCCTGAGAGACGAAGGTTATCCCATCAGGCTGACGGCAAGCTTCGGAGTCGCATCCTATCCCGACAATGCAGACAACAAGGAAGATCTCCTGAAGATTGCGGACGATGCCATGTACCACGGCAAGTTTTTGACAAAGAACATAGTGTATGCCGCAAAATGATCCCCCCAGCGCGGGCCGGGTGTTTTATTTTCAACTGTTGCCTTAATCCTGATGTTGCAAAAACGGGCGGGGGAGACGGCGGTATTTTTATGCCGCTGTAAGGTAAACTATAGGCCACGATGTTAAGCTGGAACCGGAAAATCTACCGCGAGATACTCGACAACATGACAGACGGCGTGTATCTCGTTGACCGGGACCGGAAGGTCCTGTTCTGGAACAGGGCGGCCTGCTCCCTGACGGGTCTTGACCCCTCTCAAGTGACCGGCAGGCCACTTGAGAGGGTGAATATCCCATATGAAGATGAAGGCGGAAACGTGCTCCGGTACTTCGAGTACCCGGCCGAGCTCTGTATGCGTGAAAACCGGGCGGTAAGCAAGCAGTTTCTCCTCAATACAACAGACCGGGGGAAGATCCCCGTTGAGGAAAACGCCTCGCCGGTTTTCAGCAGGGGCGGGATAACGGGGGCAGTTGTAACATTCCGGGATATTTCGGATTGTATCCGGACGGCCGCAAACAGGATAAAGGCCGAAAAAAGGGAAAGGCTGATCCCCATCTGCGGGTGGTGCAAGAAGATAAGGAGTGATGAGAATTACTGGGAACAGCTTGAGACGTATCTCACGAATGAAGGCTTCGGCATTTTTACGCACGGCATGTGTCCTTCATGCGCGGAGAAGATCTTCGAGAAAAAGGTCTATCTTGAGAGCTACCAGAATATATGCAAGGCCATAAGCTCCAGCATCTCCACGGATGAAGTCCTGCACCTTATCGTGACAAATGTTGTAAAGGTCATGAATGTCAAGGCAAGCCTCCTCAGGCTCCTCAACAGCGAGACAAAACAGATGGAGCTCGCCGCGTGTTACGGGCTGAGCGAAAGATATGCCAACAAGGGACCGGTCGCCTATGACGCCAGCATTGATGACGCCCTTGCAGGCAAGCCGGTGTCGGTCTACGACATTACAGAGCACAGGGATTCGGAATACTACAGGGAGGCCATAGAAGAGGGGATCAGGAGCATACTTTCCATCCCCCTGCGCTTCAAGAAAGAAGTGATCGGGGTGCTGAGGATGTATACCAGCGAGCCTGTAAAATACACTGACGACGACCTCAAGTTCATGTCCGCGCTGGCTGAACAGGCTGCAATAGCCATTGTAAACGCACGGCGGTTTGAAAGCGCGGTCTCCAGGGAAAAAGAGTATCTCAGGGTCTTTGAAGAGATCACAAAGGCCGTCAGCTCCACACTGAATGTCAGGGAAGTCATGAACATGATTGTCAGAAAAATTCCCGAGGTGATGGGACTGAAGGGAAGCTCCCTGCGCCTCCTGAACAGGGAAAGCCGGCAACTGGAACTGGCGGCATACTACGGCCTGAGCGAAAGATACGCCAACAAGGGGCCCGTCGCCTGTGATGCAAGCATTGACGACGCCCTTGCTGGCAAGACGGTTTCAGAGTACGACATCACCGAGCACAGGGACTCGAGGTATTACAGAGAGGCTGTTGAAGAGGGCATCCGCACTATTCTCTCCATTCCAATGCGTTTTCAGAACGAAGTGATGGGTGTGCTCAGGCTGTACACGACAAGGCCGAGGAAATACAACGAAGAGGACCTGCGGTTCATGTCGGCGATAGCCGAGCAGACCGCGATAGCCATTGTAAATGCAAAACACTTTGAAAAGGAAATATCCAAGGAAAAAGAATATCTCTCGGTCTTTCAGGAGGTCACAAAGGCCGTCAGCTCCACGCTCCGCGCCAATGAAGTGCTTGACATGATCGTGAAGAAAATCCCCGAGGTGATGGGGTTGAAGGCGGCCACCATACGCCTGCTGGATCATACAGGGAAAAAACTCATACTCGCCGCAGCGCACGGACTGAGTGAAAAATACCTGAACAGGGGGCCTGTGGACACCGAAGAAAACGTAATCGAGGCGCTCAATGAAAAGCCCGTGGCCATTTACGATGTTACAACGGACGGCAAGATCAAATACAAGAAAGAGGCGGCGGAAGAGGGGATCAAGAGCATGCTCACCCTGCCGGTAATTGCAAGGGGCAAGGTGCTCGGCGTCCTGAGGCTGCTTACAGGGGAACCGAGGAGATTTTCCGGGCAGGAGATCGGCTTTGCAGCCGCGCTTGCCGAACAGTGCGGCATAGCCATAGAAAATGCAATCATGTATGAAAAATCCAAGAAGGACTATGATGACATAATGAGATACATGGACGGCGCCGTGTTCGAAAAAGAGTAGGAATTGCGTGCAGCGGAGTCTGCCGCAGGATGAGACGTGGGGAGATAGATATTATGAAAAACAGGAAGAATGAGGCAAAAAAAGCCCTTATCACCTTTGTAAAGGCCCCTGTGCCCGGTACTGTGAAGACAAGGCTGCAGGCGGACATGGGAGCCGGAAAGACCGTTGAAGTATACAAGGCATTCGTCACAGAGGTCGTCTCACGGTGCGCGCGGCTCAGGGGAATCGACAGGTTTCTGGGCTGCGCTCCCTCAAAGAGCCATGCCTTTCTGAAAGACATTGCAAAGACGTTCAACATGAGCACCTTTAACCAGCGGGGCGACAATCTCGGGGAGAGGATATTCAATGCACTCAAACACTGCGCTGCAAAAGGCTACACCCATATTGTCCTGACAGGAAGCGACAGCCCCTCCATGCCGGCTGACTTTATCAGGAAGGCGTTCCTCGGGCTGCAGAAGAATGATTTCGTCATAGGACCGTGTTTCGACCAGGGCCTGTATCTGATCGGCGTGAGGAAGGAGAAGATAAACGCCGTCTTCCGCAGGATCAGGCTGGATACGGGCAGGGATGTCAGCATGATACTGAAGAGCATAAACCGGACGGACATCAGGCTCTCCATGCTTCCCTTCTGGTATGATGTGGACGATATCAATGACTTCGAGTTTTTAAAACTGCACCTTGAGCATCTGAACCAGAAACTCCGGCTTCCGGAGTAGTCTCTTATGTTGCCCTGATGCACCTGTAAGGGGAAGGCGGGGAAAGATGTCAGCCCGCATTGCATACCTTGACGCACAGGCCGCATATGTACTGTCCGACATTGTGGGCCTTTGCAAAGTATTTCAGCTTTTCAAGACAGGCGGCCTTGTCCCACTCCCTGTGCGACTCCCGGATTGCGGATACGGGACAGATTTCAATGCATCTCCTGCACTCTCCGCAGTCCCTTTCAACCGGCCTGTCCGTTTTCAGGGGCATGTCGGTCAGGATGGTTGCAAGCCTGATTTTCGATCCGTATTCCGGGTGGACAAGAAGGTTGTTTCTGCCTATCCAGCCTATGCCCGCCCGGAGGGCTGTCATTTTGTGCGACAGATGCGCTGTCTGCGCCTCCCAGTCCACTATCTGGCTTGCGGGAACGGGCAGGGCATTGTATCCTTCGTTCTGAATCGCAATCGATATCTTCGTCGCAGTCTGGTCAAGCAGCCAGTTCAGCATCCTGTAGTGGTGCAGATAGTGGCGCGTAGGGCCTGTAACACAGCCCTTCAGAACCGCAGCCGACACCCTTGCGCCGATCGCAATCCCGCAGGACATGCCTTCCGTCTGATCCTGAGGCAGGGCATCGAAATGAGATCTCAGGTCTTCGACTGTTCCCACTCCGAATGCGGTAGCCCCCCCGGAAACCGCTATCGCCTTTAATCTTTCGTACATCCGTTTACAGCCACTTTTCAATCATTGCAACGGCCTCGGGGCTGTCCCATTCCCTGGGGCCGACGATTCTCTCCCTGATAATGCCCTCCTTGTCAATGATGAAGGTCTGTGGAATTCCGATTATGCCGTAGAGTTTCGCCGTTTCTTTCCACCGGCCGATTAATGTAGGAAAGCTCACCCGCCGGGTTTTCAAATACCGGGTGAGGTTGGCGGGGTCGTCCCTGAAGAGTATCCCGAGCATCTGAAACGGCCTGCCCTTCATTTTCTCGTGCAGGGCCTCTTTGTAAGGCATCTCGGATTTGCAGGCCGGGCACCACGTGGCCCAGAAGTTCAGAAAGACCACCTTGCCCCTCAGGTCGGAGAGCCTCCATATCCTGCCTTCGGTGTCCCTGTACTCGAACTCCGGCGCGGGCATACCCACAGAGGCGGCTCCGCCGTATGTATTTTTCTCCGGCAGGACAAGCAATGCCGCACCTGCGGCTGTTAACAGTATCGCGAGGATAATCCCTTTATATTTCATACACGGCTCCTGTGGCTCCATTGCCCGCCGCACCTGCATCTGCCGGCAGCGGGCGGGTAATATTATATCTCAAGAGACGGTTTTTGTTAACAGGCAGACCGCATGTGCGGCCATGCCCTCGCCTTTTCCGGTAAAGCCCATGCCCTCATTGGTCTTGGCCTTTATATTGACTGTATCATAAGGGATGCCGGCCCCGGAGATGTTTCCCTTCATCGCCTCGATAAACGGACGGAGCCTTGGTTTTTCGGCTATAACGACTGAGTCGATCCATGCTATCTCAAAACCCTTCCGCCTCACCAGCCCTGTAATCTCCGAAAGCATCTCAATACTTGATGCATCCTTCCATCTGCGGTCCGTGTCAGGGAAATGCATGCCTATGTCGCCTGAGCCGAGGGCCCCCAGTATCGCATCGATTATCGCGTGGCAGAGCACATCCGCATCAGAATGCCCGTACAACCCCTGTTCAAAGGGGATATCCACACCTCCGATAACAAGCCTCCTGCCCCTGACCAGCCTGTGAGAGTCATAGCCTATGCCCACCCTCACGGTGCGACCCGCTCCCTTGAAAGTATGTGTTCCACGATGTCAATATCCTCCGGGGTCGTAACCTTTATGTTCAGGGGGCTGCCTGCAATGATTTTAACCCTGCCGCCCATCCTTTCGACAAGGGCCGCATCGTCTGTTGCATAAAAGCCTTCCCCGTAAGCCGCGTCGTACGCCTTTTTGATGATGCTGAAGTGAAAAAGCTGGGGGGTCTGTATGGCCCGGATATGCCCGCGGTCCAGTGTGGATACTATAATGCCGTCTTCAGAGACCGTTTTCAGCGTATCCCGCGCCGGCACTCCCGGGGCGACTCCGTCTGTATTTCCCATCTCTCTCAGGAGGTCGCCGAGCGTATTTTCGGGAATGACCGGCCTTGCGCCGTCATGAACCATGACAAGCATATCCCCGGTCCGCGCGGCGCCGTCTTCTTCAATAAGCCTCAATGCATTATATATGGAGTCCTGTCTTTCCCGGCCTCCGCGGGCGATACGCCTTATCTTGCCGAGGTTGAGCTCCCTGGCCATGCCGAATGCCCTGCCGGCATCCTCCTGCCTGAGCACGGGGATGATTTCCGTAATGAATTCTTCCCTGTGCAGTCTCTTCAGGGTATGCGCCAGGAGCGGAAGGCCGCGCACCACGGCAAATATCTTGCCCTTTGATGAATTGAATCTCCTCCCTGCTCCGGCTGCAGGAACTATGGCGGTTATTTTCTTCTTCACTTTACCTTACAGTTGCATAAAAACATCGCCTGCCGGCAGGAGAGCCTGCGGGGAAAGGCTTAATGCCGGGCCATCCTCAGTTCTTCCCTCTCCGCATCTTCCTTGAGCTTTGCAAATATCATCCTCCCCGCGGTGGTCTGGAGAACACTCGTCACGATGACATCAACCTGCCGGTTTATGGCCCTCCTTGCATGATCCACCACCACCATTGTCCCGTCATCGAGATAACCGACGCCCTGGTTGGATTCCTTGCCTTCCTTGGCTATGAATATATTCATCTTTTCGCCCGGCAGCACAACGGGTTTCAGTGCGTTTGCAAGCTCGTTGAGATTAAGCACGGTTACGCCCTGAAGTTCCGCCACCTTGTTAAGATTGAAATCATTGGTGATTATCTTGGCCCCCAGCAGCCTCGCAAGCGCAACCAGTTTGGCGTCCACTTCTTTTATCTTCGGAAAGTCCTCATCAATGATCTTCACCGTGATATTGGACATCTTCTGTATCTTGTGCAGGATGTCAAGCCCCCTCCTACCGCGAGCCCTCCTCAGGGGATCCGAGGAGTCGGCGATGTGCTGGAGCTCCTGCAGGATGAACTGGGGGATAATAAACGTCCCTTCAACAAAGCCGGCCTCGCACACGTCCACTATCCTGCCGTCTATTATCACACTGGTGTCGATAATCTTGGCGTACTCCTCCTCCACCCTGCTCTTAAATACCTTTACAATGTTTGTCAGGGTAAAGTCCTTGCCCGCCCTCAGTCCGAGGAGCAGGCCGCAGTAGCCGAACAGTGCATTGAAGATAACGCCGATATATGTCCCCTCCATATTCGTAAAAACGGTTTTGAGAGGGAAATAGATCAGTTTTGCAAACAACAGGCCGGCTGAAAGACCGACCAGGCCTCCCACCACGGTTCCGAAGCCGACCATTGTGAGGATGTACTCGAGGATAAGGGCGATTACACCGACCGCGGCGCCCCCTGCAATCCCCGGATA
>WFVK01000080.1 GCA_015491705.1 Nitrospirota bacterium
CGTTCAGAAGCACATACGATATGCAATCCTCGGTGTCAGCGCTGTTTTCGTGCTGCTTGCCGTTGTGGTCATATTCATATTATCAAGGCTGTTTCTCATCAATCCCATCGGCAAACTTAAAAACGCCGCATTGATGATCTCGCAGCATAAGGCAGTGGACACCGTCGACGTCAGATCAGGTGATGAACTGGGGGAACTGGCCCGCAGCATGGAGTCCATGTCCGCCTCTATACAGACATACCATGCGAGGCTCCTGAACTGCCAGGCCGGGCTTGAAGAGAAAGTCCGCCGCCGCACAAAGGAACTGCATGAAGCAAACAGGGTTTTAAAAGAGGAGGTAAATGAGCGCAGAAAGGCCGAGGAAGAGTTAAAGAAGAGTGAAAGAAGACTGAAAGAGGCCCAGCAGGTCGCCCATCTTGGATACTGGGAATATGAGCCTCTTTCAAATAAATTATACTGGTCCGAGGAGATTTACCGTATCTTCGGGGTGACGCCCGATGAATTCGGCGGTTCTTACGAGGACTTTATGGGAATGGTTCATCCCGAAGACAGGGAATCGGTTGACAGGGCATACCGCGAATCGCTTAAGAACAGGACGACTTATGATATTGTTCACCGGCTGCTTTTGAAAGACGGCACAATCAAGTACGTGCATGAAAGGTGCAGGACGGAGTATGATGAAAACGGCAAGCCCCTGCATTCAATCGGCACCGTCCTCGATATCACCGAGCTTAAGCGTGCGGAAGAAGAGCTTCAGGAGTATCGTGACTGCCTTGAAGACAAGGTGAAAAAACGCACGGCCGAGATCAGCGCGAAAAACGCGGAACTTGAACGTCTAAACAGGCTCTTTGCGGACAGGGAATTCAGGATAAAAGAGCTAAGGGACAAGGTGAAGGAGTTGAAGGATGAAATCGGGAGGCTGAGAAATTGACAAGTTCGGGAAAAGTGCTATTATTTAATTTGCATGTTAACCTTAATCTGGCATAATAAAGGGGTGGGAGATGGTTTTATGCAACTGTAAGGTGAAGACAAAAAGCGACTGCAAGTCTTGGCATGGGAAGTCGGGAGGAGGATGATATCTCAGGGTGCCTGAAAGTTTTTGCAGGGGGAAATGAGAATCCTGATAGTCGATGACAATCCGGACTCGAGGATAATACTCCGCAAGACCCTTGAATCCGAAGGGTACACGGTTATAGAGGCCTCCAACGGCGTGGAGGCCTTAAAGGCGGCGAGAGAACTGTTACCCGGGATGATTATCTCCGACATCCTTATGCCCGTGATGGACGGCTTTCAACTGTGCAGGGAATGTAAAAGCGATGAGAGACTCCGGGATATTCCCTTTATATTCTATTCAGCGGCATACACTGACAAAAAGGACGAGGAATTCGGGCTCAGCATGGGAGCGGAGAGATTCATCATGAAGCCGATGAACCCCTCCTCCTTTCTTGAAATCATAGAGAATATATTAAAGGAATATGAAAAAGAGACCGTCCCGCGTGTCAATATCGGGGGGGGGAAAGATGAAGGCGTCTTCCTCAGGGAATACAATGAACGGCTGATAATGCAGCTTGAAAAAAAGGTTGCCGACCTGGAGGAATCCAACAAGGCGCTGTCGAGATCCGAGGGGGAACTCGAAGAACTCTTCGAGTCTTTTGTAAGGACAATGGTCAATGCGCTTGATGCAAAGAGCAGATGGACAAGGGGTCACTCCGAAAGGGTAGCCGCCTATTCAGAACAGATTGCCGCGGAAATAGGCCTGGACGTCAGGGAGATAAAAAACCTGAGGCTTGCAGCCCTGCTTCATGACATCGGGAAGATCGGGCTCAGGGACTATCTGCTTGATAAAGAATCCACGCTGACAGAGGAAGAATTCGAGGCTGCAAAGAAACATGCAGCGCTCGGAGCCGAGATTCTTGAGGATATAAAGCAGTTAAAGCACATAACCCCCTCGATCAGGCATCATCATGAGAGGATTGACGGCAGGGGATACCCCGACGGTCTTAAAGGGGATGAGATTAACCTTTATGCCCGTATACTCCATGTCGCCGACTCTTTCGACTCCATGACGGCGGACAGGCCGTACCGGAGGGCGCCGGGTGTTGAATATGCCGTATCCGAGTTCAGAAGGCATGCTGGACAGCAATTTGAACCCCGGCTGGTCAAGGCGTTTCTAAAGGTGCTGTCAAGGAAATACCGTCTCACGGGCATGCACGAGCCGGTAAGTGACTGAAGGAGAAAGGTTTGACCATTTCAACAGAAAAGGGGACATATGTCTTTACAAAAACAGACAGCCGTCAGTCCGGCCTTTATTCTCGTTGTCGGGCTTATTTTCCTGTGGCCTGCGACAGGTGCAGGGGCCGCAAAAACTCTTGACAGGGTGACGCTTCAACTGAAATGGCGCCACCAGTTTCAGTTTGCGGGCTATTATGCGGCGGTGGAAAAAGGTTATTACAGGGAGGCCGGTCTGGACGTCGTCCTGAAAGAGGGAAGGCGCGGCATGGACTTTATCGAGGAAGTGGTATCCGGTCGCGCCGAGTTCGGCACGGAAATGCCGGTGCTGCTGCTCAGACGGCTGCAGGGGAGACCGGTTGTGGTGCTCGCCGCCATTTTCCAGCATTCACCCGAGATACTGGTTGCAAGAGAAGACTCCGGTATCAGGACGCCCCAGGACCTTGTCGGACGCAGGGTAGAGATGCGTCTTGAGGGAGGCATAGAAAGCAGGGCGATGTTTCTTAATGAGGGCATAAACCTGAATGACATCAGGATTGTTCAGCACTCGTGGGGGATAGAGGACCTGATCAACGGAAAGGTTGACGCTTCAGAGGGATATATTACGGACAGGCCTTTCATGCTCCGCGAGAGGGGGGTCCCATATGTCATTATCAGGCCCCTGACCTACGGTATCGATTTCTATGGTGACTGCCTGTTTACTTCCGAGAAGCAGGTAAAGGAGCATCCGCGGAGAGTGAAGGCATTCAGGGAAGCAAGCCTGCGCGGCTGGGCTTATGCAATGGAACACCCTGAGGAGATCATCGATATAATCCAGGATAAATACAATTCCCGGCTCTCAAGGGACCTCCTCCGTTTCGAGGCCGAGGCCACACGCAAACTCATGCTGCCGAACGTCATTGAAATAGGCCACATGAACCGGGGGCGGTGGCGTCACATCGCCAATACATATGTGCGGCTGGGAATGGTCAGGCCGGGATACTCGCTGAAGGGCTTTATTTACGATCCGGATGCCGGAGCCGACTACACGTGGCTGCGCTGGACACTCGGGATAACGCTGTCAGCGCTTGTATTGATCGGTTCAGGATTTGTTTCCCTGTTTATTTTCAACAAAAAACTGCACAGGGCCGTGCAGGAGCGTTCCGCGGCGTTGTCAAAGCTCAATAAAGAACTGCTCGGCGAGATCACCGAGCGCAAGAGGTCCGAGGAGGAGCTGGAGAGGCACCGTCTGCATCTTGAGGAGTTGGTGAAGGAGCGGACGAAGGAATTGGAGGCGAAGACGGAGAATCTCAAGAGGTCTGAGCAGACGCTTATATACCTGCTTGAGGACGTAAACGAGA
>WFVK01000081.1 GCA_015491705.1 Nitrospirota bacterium
AGAAGCTCGCCACCGAGGTGCTGGGGGGGTATGTATATGCAGAAAGCAGATATGGAGAGGGCAGCACCTTTGTGCTTCTGGTGCCGGAGGAGATATAATTTCAACCTTAAAACGGTTTTATATTTTGAGAGTGGCAAACAGGCATAAATCAACAGGCAAAAAGGGGATTAACGTGTTAACAATACCGGGTTACAGGACGCTGGAGAATATCTATGAGGACTCCTGCTCCCTGTATTACAGGGCAGGCAGGGTCAATGACAATCTGCCGGTTGTACTCAGGATTCTGAAGGACGGGCTCGATTGCGCGTCTTTTACAGCGAGGTACCGCCATGACCTTGAGATAAGCTGCTTACTGCATGCAGACAGTATTGTAACTCCGTATGCCCTCGAAAATGTCCACGGGCTGCCGGTCCTGGTGCTCGAGGATTTCGGGGGAATTCCGGTAAAGAAGCTGATATCGGAAAGAAGGCTGACCATGGATGAAGCCGTCTCACTTGCCGCAAAGGCGGCCGGCATACTGGATGAAATTCACCGCAAAAATATCATACATAAAAATATCAGTTCCTCATGCTTTATATTCAACAGGGAAACAGGGCAGCTTAAGATTTCCGACTTCAGCATTTCAACGGCCCTCATACGCGAGACTCCCGCCGTTACCGAAGTGGATATTACGGGAAGTGCGCTGGCCTACATCTCCCCCGAGCAGACAGGAAGAATGAACCGTTCACTGGACTACCGCACAGACCTTTACTCGTTCGGCGTCACCCTTTATGAATGGTTCACCGGGAGGCTTCCCTTTGAAAGCGAAGACCCCCTGGAGCTTGTACACTGCCATATCGCCAAGCAGCCCGCACCTCCGCATCAAATCGATGCCTCTGTCCCTGAGGCCGTCTCAGCCGTTGTCATGAAACTGCTGAGCAAGGCGCCTGAGGACCGCTACCAGAGCGCGCTCGGTTTGCAGGCGGATATGGAGGAATGCCGCAGGCACCTCCGGGAGACGGGACATATCGATGGGTTTATCCCCGGGAGATTCGATATATCCGAAAAGCTGAACATCACCGAAAAGCTCTACGGGAGAAAACGGGAAATCGCTTTCCTTCTCAGTGCATTCGACCGCGCAAGCCGGGGGCAAATGGAGATACTCCTTGTCTCGGGATATCCCGGGGTCGGGAAATCGGCGCTTGTCAATGAGGCGGGAAAGCCGATCAGGCAGAGAAAGGGATACTTCATATCAGGCAAGTTTGACCAGATCCGGAGAAATATCGCCTACAGCGCCATTGTGGAGGCATTCCGCGACCTTATAAGGCAGATACTCGGTGAAGATGAGCAGAGACTGAAAGAATGGCGCGAAGAAATGCTGTCGGTCCTTGCTCCCAACGAAGGGATCATTATAGATCTGATCCCCGAAGTGAAGCTTATTTTAGGCAGCCGCGAGCCTGTCCATGAGCTTGGCCCCCTTGAGACACGTAACAGGTTCAATATTGTGTTCCTGGATTTCCTGAAAATCTTCACCCGCAGGGACCACCCGCTCGTTCTCTTCCTTGACGACCTGCAGTGGGCTGATTCAGCGAGCCTCGAGCTTATAGAGCTTATCGCCGCTGATAACAGGACAAATCATTTTTTGCTGATCGGCGCATACAGGAGCAATGGGGTGGATGACACACATGCGGCCATGGCCGCGATGGAGAGGATCAGGAAGGCCGGGGGCTCGATTCATAATATCGCGCTTCCGCCCCTTGACATAGATGATATAAGCCATCTGATCGCCGACACATTAAATTCAGCGGGGGACGAAGTCGCTTCACTGGTGGATGCAGTGTACAGGAAAACAGAGGGCAACCCCTTCTTCACAAAGATATTTCTTCACTCGCTTTACGACAAAAGGATACTGCACTTTACTCATGATGCCGGATGGCAGTGGGATACCGATGAGATCAACCGCATGGAGGCTACTGAAAACGTTATCCGGCTCATGATCGACCGCATCAATTCCCTGCCGGAGGCCGCCCGTGAGATGCTGAAACTCTCCTCATGTCTCGGCAATCCTTTCAACCTTGAATATCTGGTGATCATTACCGGAAAGACTATGGATGAGATACTGTCCGACATGCAGGCCGTACTGAATGCCGGGATGGTGATTATGCAGTCAGAGAATTCCTGCCGCTTTGTACACGACAGCATACAGGAGGCGGCCTACTCCCTGATACCTGATGAAAGCAAGCCTGCGGCACACCTGATGATAGGACAGGCCCTGCTCAAGGGCACCACTGAAGAAGAATTCGACCGGAGGCTTTTTGTAATTACGGAACAGCTCAATGCAGGGCATGGGCTGATGGAGAGGGAATCCGACAGAGTGAGACTCGCCGAACTGAATCTCAGGGCCGGGAAAAAATCAAAATCCTCGGCCGCATTCGAGGAAAGCCTCCGCTATCTGAGGACCGCGTCCGGCATGCTGCCGGAGAATTCCTGGGACAGGCATTTCAGACTGACCATGGATATCCATACCGAAAGAGCGGAGGCGGAATATTTAAACACCAACTTCGAGGCTGCGGAGGAGCTCTTTGATATTATCATTGCCAGGACGGGAGACCCTGTCGGGAAGACCAGGATATACGAGATCAAGATAGACCTCTATACAATGCAGAATAAATTTCCCGAGGCGGTATACGTCGGTCTCAAGGCCCTGGAGATGCTGGGTGTGAACCTCCTGAAGGACCCCTCACCTTCGTTGTTCATTGAAGAAATAAACAAGATAAGGTCATCCGTCGAACACACCGAAGTCAGGGAACTGATAAACCGGCCCGTTCTTACGGATCCGTACAAGGCGGCGGCAATGCGCATACTCCTGCACACATGGACGCCGGCATATGTGGGGGTCGCGGAACTGGCTCCGCTTCTGGTCGCAAAGATGACAAGCCTGTCACTTGAGCACGGCCATACACCGGCTTCATCTCTTGCCTACAGTTGTTACGGCGCATTACTGTCGGGGGTGATGGGGGATTTTGACTCTGCCTATGAATTCGGCACCCTCTCCCGGAGACTTATGGAAAAATTCAATGCCGTTGATATGAAATGCAGAATATTCTTCAATATCGCTGTCTTTATCAATCACTGGAAAAAAGGGATGCGGTCAAGCCTGGATTATCTGGAAAAAGGATACCACGACGGATTCAGGAGAGGGGATCTGCAGTTTGCGTCATACAGCATCAACCATTACCAGATATTGTCGATACTTGCCGGGAAGAGACTCGATGATGTCGAGAGCGCTTTCAGCAATCTGTACGGCCGGATGTTAAAGGCCAAGCAGGAGGATGCCATACTGTGGTTCAGGATGTTCAGGGAGTTTGTCCTGAACCTGAAGGGCAGGCCCGAGAACAAACTCAGGCTTGACGGGCATGAATTCAGTGAAGACGATGTCATGCATATCTGGATCAGGGCGAATAACCTGACCACATTGTCCGGTCTATATATCGTAAAAGCCATCCTTTGTTACCTGTACGGAGAGTATCCCGGCGCGCTTGACTGTTGCCTGAAGGCAAGAGAGTATATCAAGGGCGTAACCGGCATGGCCCTCGTGCCCGTGCACAATTTCTTTTATTCGCTCACACTGGCCGCACTTTACAGGAGCGCTCCGGAGGCCGAGCGGGACAGCTATCTGGAGCAGATAAACAAAAATCAGGAGAGCATGTCCGTGTGGGCTGAAAACTGCCCTGAAAATTACATGTGCAAATACCTTCTTGTTGATGCCGAGCTGGCTGCGATTCTCAATCCCCGCACCGGTAAAGCGGAGAAGACTTTTGACGAAGCCATAAAGGCCGCAGCCGGCAGCGAAAACCTGTTCGACCTGGCGCTGGCCAACGAGCTGGCGGCGATATTCCGTTTAAACAACGCATCAGACAAGGCCGGCAGGGAACGGGCATTATATTACATGACAGAGGCATACAATACTTACACATTGTGGGGAGCTTACAGGAAGGCAAAGGACATCGAGGAACGGTATGGTTACCTGATAAAATCGCCGGCAGTTCGCAATACATCCGCGGAAACAGCCTCCGCGCCCCGCGAACTCCTGGATATAAACACCGTTATCAAGGCGTCACAGGCCATATCCGGAGAGATACACCTGGATAAACTGATAGCCAAGATGATGGGGATAATCATCGAAAACGCCGGCGCGCAGAAGGGACTCCTCGTGCTTGAAAAAAACGACAGACTCTATATAGAGGCATCGGTGAGCGTGGGTCCGGATAAAATCGAGGTGCTGCAGGCCGTGCCTGTTGACAACAGTCCCGACCTCTCCGAGGCGATTGTCCGGCAGGTGTTCAGGACAGGCGACAATGTCCTGCTTAACAATGCCTCAGAAGAGGGTGTTTTCATTTATGATCCATACATTGTCAAAAACAGGCCCAGATCAATACTCTGCACACCTATCCGCCACAAAGACCATGTAATGGGCGTGCTGTACCTGGAGAATAATCTGGCCGCGGATGTGTTTACTGAAGACCGCATCGAGCTGCTTAATGTCCTGCTTGCACAGGCCGCCATCTCGCTTGACAACGCGAGGCTGTTCGAGGAGCGCAAGAGGTCCGAGGAGGAGCTGGAGAGGCACCGTCTGCATCTTGAGGAGTTGGTGAAGGAGCGGACGAAGGAATTGGAGGCGAAGACGGAGAATCTCAAGAGGTCTGAGCAGACGCTTATATACCTGCTTGAGGACGTAAACGAGA
>WFVK01000082.1 GCA_015491705.1 Nitrospirota bacterium
CCTCTATCCCCTCCCCTGTGGTTGCGGATATTGCAAATATCCTCAGGGAGTGATTTAAAGACAGGGCATCATTTATTATCTTCTCCATGTCAAAATCGAAATAGGCCGCAAGGTCGCTCTTTGACACGACAAGCGCGTGTGAGGTCCTGAGAGCGGCGGGATATTTCAGCGGCTTGTCATGCCCCTCGGGCACGGATATCAGGACCGTCCTCATGTGCTCGCCGAGATCAAAAAGCGACGGGCATACGAGATTGCCCACGTTTTCTATGAAGAGGATGTCGATCGCTCCGCCGCCCGGCTGGTCCCGGAGCATGTGAATCCCCTCGTGTATCAGCGCGGCCTCGAGGTGACATGCGCCCCCCGTCGTAAGCTGTACCGCGGGAACCCCCCTTGCCCGTATGCGCTGTGCATCTATGTCGGTCTCTATATCGCCTTCAAGCACGCCGATGTTCAATTCATTCCCGAGGGCCGCGATGGTCTTCTCCAGCAGCGAGGTCTTCCCCGAGCCGGGTGAGCCGATAAGATTAACCGCAAATATGCCCTTTTCGTCAAAATGCCTCCTGTTGCGTGCAGCAGCCTCCTCATTGGCCGCAAGCAGCCGCCGGTTTATCTTTTCTACCATCCTGTTTCCCCTGACAACACTCCGGACACTGCATCCGCATGCATCACACATATGGAGACCTCCCTTGTCTCATCCCGTCCCTCTCCCGCGCGGCGGGAGGTTAAATCTCAAGCTCCACGTCTTCTATATGCTGCTCTTCACCTGTTATCAGGTTTAAATCACGCGATCCGCACGCGGGACATGACCCCGCGATGCGGCCGCCTGCATCAAAATCCCGGGCGCACCCGGCACACCTGTATCGCAGGGGGATTTCTCTGATCAGCAGCCGGGCGGAAGACAGCATGGGATGCTCAAGCTTGACGGCGTCGAAGGCGAATCTCAGGGAACCGCTCACTATTCCGGACAGTTGCCCTATCTTCAGTCTCACACTGAGGACTTTCCTTGCATTATTCCGCCTGGCTATCCTCATAAGCTCATCAACTATTCCCAGTGCAACGGAGACTTCATGCACTGCTGCCTTCCCCGTCCATTGCCCGCACGGCTTCATTCAGTGACCGCCGGATTTCATCAGCGACTTTCTCCTCTATCTTCTCAATGGCAAACCCCACATGGACTATGACATGGTCGCCGGGGGCCACTTCCCCCTCGGGCAGCAGGTGGAGGCCGATTTTTCTCCTGACACCCCGCGCCTCCGCTGTTGCCGCGGGATAGTTTATCTCCACAATACGCATGGGCACGCCCAGACACATGCCTGACCCTCCGCCGGCCGGTTTTCAGTATATGACATATATTAAAATGTTTTTCCAAAAAAGTCTTTCTTCTTACTTGCATTAAAGAAAAACACGTGTATAATCGATAATAATGGATAATGATAAATTCTCAGCCGTAACAAGATCCGGGGATAGATGATATTCAGGGTATTTGAAAAAGAGGAGTTAAGGCAGTTATTTGACATACTGTCGGATCACAACAGGGTTGTGGGCCCTGTGGAGGCCGGCAGGGACAGAAACGGCAGGCCTGTTTACGCGTTTTCGGATGTCCGCGAGTTCAATGACATCAGGCTGAACCATACCGTCACCAAACTGCCTGCAAAGCGCTATTTCCTCCCCTTCAAGGAAGACCTCGCCACTTTCACGATAGAGAAGGACAACTGGCATAAGAGCATTGCCTACAATATCGAGCGGCCGTTTGTGTTGTTCGGCCTCCACCCCTGCGACATAAATGCGCTGAACAAGCTCGACAAGGTGCTCCTGCACAGCGTATACCCCATGCCCTACTACGCGGCCAAAAGAAAGAACATGTTCATAATCGGCCTTGACTGCGTGCCCCAGCCGTACTGTTTCTGCCGATCCATGGGGGCGGATACCGCGCTGCACGGCTTTGACATGTTCATTACAGACCTCGGCAGCAGGTATTTCGTGGAGATACTCACGGACACCGCCTACAATTTCCTGAGACATATCAGGACGGAAGAACCGGGGGAGGAGGATCACATCCTTTATATGAAGGTGGTGGCCGAGAGGAATGAAAAGTTCACCGCACACGTGGACACCACTGATCTTGCAAAGATTCTTGACATGGAATTCCAGTCGGATGTCTGGAAATACTGGGGTGACAGGTGCCTTGCCTGCGGCACCTGCGCCAATGTCTGCCCCACCTGCTACTGCTACGGCGTGGAGGAGACGGTGGAAATCAACCTTAAGGGGGCGCGCAAGACCAAGATGCTTTACTCATGCAATGTTATAGACTTTGCCGAAGTCGCCGGCGGACACAACTTCAGGCCTGAAAGGCACACCCGGCTGAAGTACCGCTACTACCACAAACACAGGGGGTTCGTCGAGGCCTTTGAGGAATCACTCTGCGTGGGATGCGGACGCTGCGGCGAATCATGCCTTGCGGACATAACCGTCCCTGAAGTGATAGCCAGTGTCCGGGGCAGCGGGGGGAATGAATGAATCCCGAACTCAGGTTCACGGATGTTGTCGCAGAGGCCTCCAGGCCGCAGAAGCGGAAGGACGACATCAGGAATTTCGAATACTCCTACAGGGCGGAAATAACCAGCATATATCCCCTGACGGACAAGGAGACCCTCTACCGCATCCAGATAGTCGATCCCGAGGAGCGGAGGCGTTTCTCTTTTGTGCCGGGGCAGTTCATCATGCTTGAGATGCCGGGGATAGATGAGGCGCCGTTTTCGATCTCTTCCTCCCCCAGCATACGCGGTGAGGTGGAGTTGTGCATAAGGAGCGTGGGCAATCTCACGGATTTCCTGCCGAGGGTCAGGCGCGGCACCCATGTGGGCATCAGGGGGCCGTTCGGGACGGGGTTCCCGATGCAGCAGATGCACGGGCAGAACGTGCTTCTCATCGCCGGCGGGCTCGGCCTTGTGCCCCTGCGCTCGCCGATTGCCTATGTGTTAGAAAACCGCAGCCACTTCAGGGACGTGAACATTGTCTACGGCACAAAGTCGCCTGCGCAGCTCCTTTTCACCTACCAGTACGAGATGTGGCGCAAGGACGACATCAATATGGATATCATCGTTGAAAAGGCGGATCCGTCATGGAAGGGGCCGGTGGGTCTTATAACGGATCCCCTGAAGGACATCCTCTCCGGAAGGGACGCGGAATTTTATTATAATACATACGCTATAGTCTGCGGCCCTCCGGTGATGTTCAAGTTTGTCTGCAACATGCTGAATGAATTCCATATCCCCATGCAGAAAATGTTCGTCTCCCTCGAGAGGCGCATGCACTGCGGAATGGGAAAGTGCTGCCGCTGCAACGTGGGCTCGACATACACGTGTCTTACCGGTCCGGTGTTCGACTACTGGACCGTCATGAATCTCAAGGAGGCGATTTAACCGGTATGGCTGAAAGCAGGACAAGGACATATCTCGGGGTCCCCATGTACCGTCCGAGGGTCGCCTTCTTCGAGTTTTCATCGTGTGAAGGATGCCAGTTGCAGATACTGAACAATGAATCCACCCTGCTTGATTTTCTCTCCCTTGTCGAAGTCGTGAACTTCCGTGAAGCCATGACCGAACAGTCCGAAGACTATGAGATCGCCTTTGTGGAGGGAAGCATCACAAGGGACGACGAGATAAAACGGCTTAAGAGGATAAGGAAAAACGCCAAGACACTCGTAGCCATGGGCTCCTGCGCCTGCTTCGGCGGCGTAAACCAGTTGAAAAACCGTTTCAGGAACCCCGCGGGCGTAAAGAGGGAGGTGTACGGCGCTCATCCCGTGGACAGCGGGCCCGTCAGGGCAGTGGAGGATGTTGTGGGGGTTGACCTGAGGATATACGGGTGCCCGGTAAGCAAGGACGAGGTGGAAAAGATGGTGCTTCATATCGCCATCGGGAAATCCATAGTGGTTCCAAAGTATCCCGTGTGCATGGAATGCAAGAGGAATGAGAACATATGCCTTTTCGAATTCGGCGAGCCGTGCCTCGGCCCGGTCACAAGGGCCGGATGCGACTCGTGGTGTCCCAGCAACCGGGCGGGATGCTGGGGATGCCGCGGCCCTGCCGAGGATGTGAATCTCCGGCAGATGATAAGGATAATGGAGGAACACGGCTTTTCCGAAGAGACGATCACTGACCGGCTGGAGTGTTTCGGAGGGTTTCTGTCCCTGATGAAACCGGAAAGGGGAAAGGGCGGATGAAGAAAACCTGCACAGTGAATATCAGGCCCCTTACAAGGGTGGAAGGTCACGGCAATATCCGGATAAAAATCAAAAACGGCAAGCTTCAGGAGGCGGAGTGGAGTGTTGTTGAAACGCCCCGCTTTTTCGAGGCCATCCTGAGAGGCAAAAAGTGGGACAATGCCCCGTGGATAACCGGCAGGATATGCGGGATATGCTCCATAGGCCATACCCTTGCAAGCATCCGGGCCGTGGAGAATGCATTCGGGATCGTCCCGGATGAACAGACCAGGAAACTGCGCCTCCTCCTGAAACACATGGAGACCCTCCAGAGCCATACGCTGCACCTGTGTTTCCTTGTCATGCCTGACTTCATGAATACGGGCAGTGTCTTCCCCCTGATAAAATCCCACGGGGACGTTGTGCTCCGGGCCGCAAAGATAAAGAAGCTTGCAAACGATGTGTGCGACTGCATAGGGGGCCGCCGCCTGCATCCCACGAGGACGGTGGTGGGCGGATTCACCATGCTGCCGGAGAAAAGGCAACTCCATGAATTCAGCGAGCGCCTTAAAGAAATAACGGAAGACCTCATGATCCTGTCCGACCTCATCAGGGAATTCACCCTGCCCGATTTCGAGAGGGAGACCGAGTTTGTGTCCCTGAAGGGTGAAAACGACTATCCTTTTATAGGGGGGGACCTTGTGTCGAGCGACGGCGTGCATATGAAGGAACAGGATTACAAAAAGATGACGAACGAGTACATAGTGAAAGGCTCCACATCCAAGTGGTGCCGGCTTTCCCGCGGGTCTTTTGCCGTGGGCGCGCTGGCCAGGCTGAACAACAACTTCGACTTCCTCAATCCCGCTGCAAGGGAGGTCGCCGCAAGCTTTGACCTTAAACCCGTAAACCATAATCCGTTCATGAACAACATCGCCCAGCTGGTGGAGTGCGTCCATGTGGTTAAGGAGTCTGTCTCGCTGATCGACGAGCTCCTTGATTCGGAATTCGGCGAGCCCCGGCAGGAGGTAAGGCCGAGGAAGGGCGTCGGCATTGCGGCGGTGGAGGTGCCGCGCGGCATTCTATACCACTGCTACAGATTCGACGACAAGGGAAATATCACAAAATGCGACTGCGTGATTCCCACCGGCCAGAATCACGCCAATATCCAGCACGACCTTGAGGCACTCGCGGAGGAGTATGCCGCAAAGGGTAAAGACGACAGGGAACTCGAGCTGCTTGCGGCAATGCTTGTAAGGGCGTATGATCCCTGTATCTCCTGCTCCGTCCACTGAAAAGCCCCTGCTCCGCTTTCCATACCCGGCTGATGCTGCTTGACAAATCCCGGTTCCACAAATTATATTTCCTTGTCAGCAAAAATTCCGTCAAAAGGAGAACAAATGTCAAGTCAACACAAGATACCCGCGTCATGCTGGAGGGCGATGATCGAAGGCGCCTTTTATGCAAATTCCGTCAGGAAAACCAATATGAGGGAACTATACAGCCTCGCAGTAAAACAGCCTGAGGTCGTTACCACATCAGAGAGTTTTTTTGCGCCTGAACGTTTCGGCCTTCCTGCGGATGCCAGGATTCTGGTGTCAAACGACGGGGGGATCGTGGGCAGGACCGCAAGGGCAAGGCTGCTGGTGAGAGAGCTGAAAGAAGAGAGGGACAGGTTCCAGAGCCTGCTGGGCGAGGCGGTTTATTCCCTCAACCGGCGCGAAGGACTCTGGCTTGAGGGTGTTGTGGGCGTTCATCCGGATTTCATGGTGAAGGCGCACCTGCTGAGTCCTGTAACCGACGCAAAGAACATGCTGGACTGGGGCATTAATTTCAGCCCGTGGATGGAGCCCTGGTCGGAGCTTTATGAAAAGTCCCGCCCCCTTGACGAGCCGGATATCATGGTGATCGCTGATCCCGAGTGGAGGCATCCCGACTTTCCGAACGGCCTTGTAATCATCGACGAGGCGCAGAACTGTATCGCAATCCTGGGCCTGCGCTATTTCGGCGAGAGAAAAAAAGGGACGCTGACACTCGCATGGACCATCGGTGTAAGGCAGAACATGGTCGCCTGCCACGGGGGCATCAAAAAGATCGGCGACAAGCCCCCGGTTGCGGTTTTCGGGCTTTCGGGCTCCGGAAAATCCACGATCACCAACAGCCACGACCATGAAGGAATGCTGGGAGAGGATGAAAAGGTCACAGTGATCCATGACGACGCATTCCTGATCGACCTTGAGAACAACTTCACCGTCGCGCTTGAGCCGAGCCTGTTCGACAAGACGGATGCGGTAAAGTTTGACGACCCTGATATCAAATACTTTTATTCGGTCCAGAACATAGGGGTTACAACAATGCCCGACGGAAGCAGGAAGCTCGTGGCCTCTGACATACGCAATCCCAACGGGAGATGCCTGAAGGCAAGGGACATGTTTAATTATGCGGATTTCTGTGAAAGGCCCGGAGCGGTCATATGGCTGCAGAAAGACCCCAGCCTGCCGCCCGTATGCAAGGTCAACCAGACGGCGCTTGCCGTGGCAATGGGCGCTTCACTGAGCACGATGCGGGCGAAGGGTGTTGAAAACGTGAGTGCAAGGGAACTGGCGAAACTCGTGATAGAACCATTCGCCAATCCCTTCAGGGTGCATCCGCTGAAAGTGGACTGCCACCAGTTCAAGAAGCTTTTCAAACTCGGCACATGCTGCTACATCATGAATACTCACGCATTCGGCCTGCCCGGCAAACAGGTGGACATCCCGAAGGAATTGTCGCTGGCCATTGTAACAGAGCTCGTGAGGGGGAACATCAGGTGGAGACCGTGGAGGGAGTTCCCCGGGCTCCTCATACCCCAGAACGGCAACGAGCTGTTCGGGAAAAACTTCGACAGGAAGTACAAACCCAGGAAGGACAGGGAGCACCTCGATTTCCTGCGCGACAGGATGCAGGACAGGATCACATACCTTTCAAACAAGAGGGACATCGAGCACGACATGGAAAGCGCATTCATCGATCCGCTCGTTGCGGCAAGGACGGTCATAGACAATATCCTTAACCCCATTTAGGGCGATATACGGGATTTATCCGGTTCAGGTTGATACACCCCTGTAAAACACATGGACACATCCATACTCAGAGAAATAGTCATATCCGCATTTCCCATCCTGATAGCAGTCACGTTCCATGAGGTCTCGCACGGCCTTGTTGCAGAGAGGCTGGGGGATCCGACGGCTAAACACATGGGCCGGCTCACCCTTAATCCCATTGCGCATATTGATCTTGTGGGAACCATAATTCTGCCCGCTATTCTGATTATTACAGGCTCCCCGGTATTCGGATGGGCAAAGCCTGTCCCCATAAACCCTCTTAATTTCAAGGATCCCAAAAGAGACATGGCGATTTCTGCAGCAGCAGGCCCGGTTACAAATGTCCTGCTTGCCATAGTGAGTCTGTTAATACTGAAACTCCTGATCAGTCCGGCTGCTGCGTTTCTGCCGGGCAGTCTCCTGAGTCCTTTGACAATGATGTTCAGACAAAGTATATTAATTAACGTTATTCTTGCAGCATTTAATTTATTGCCTATTCCGCCTCTTGACGGAGGAAGGGTGCTTATCGGATTCCTGCCGCATCAACAGGCGGCGGCATACAGCAAGATCGAGCCGTACGGGTTTTTTATTGTAATCATCCTGCTTATGACGGGAATTGCCGGTATTCTTATTAATCCGCTCATCAGCCTCATACTGGCTTTGCTTAGTCTGTTTTAGCAATACCGGCTCCGGTACGGCGGTTTCCGAAATCAGGATACAGGGAAAGGACATACCATTGGCAAGACAGAGAGTTCTCAGCGGTATACAGCCGAGCGGCCGGCTGCATGTGGGCAATCTTGTGGGCGCGCTGCAGAACTGGGTGAAACTCCAGGACCAGTATGAATGTTACTATTTTATCGCGGACTGGCACGCCCTGACGTCACAGTATGCGGACACATCCCGTTTAAGGGAGTATGTCATGGACGTACTGGTCAACTGTCTCGCCGCAGGGCTTGACCCGGAGAAGGCGACCGTCTTCGCCCAGTCCCGCGTTCCCGAACATGCCGAGCTTCACGTGCTGCTGTCGATGATAACACCCCTTGCATGGCTTGAGCGCGTGCCTACATACAAGGAAAAGCAGTCCGAGGTCAAAGGCAGGGACCTGAATACCTACGGGTTCCTCGGTTATCCCCTGCTTCAGTCCGCTGACATACTCGTCTACAGGGCGGACTATGTGCCGGTCGGCGTGGACCAGATGCCCCATCTTGAGATCACGAGGGAGATAGGCAGGAGGTTTAATCACTTCTACGGAGAGGTGTTTCCCGAGCCGGAGGCCCTGCTGACGGAATTCCCGAAGGTGGTGGGCACGGACGGCAGGAAGATGAGCAAGACCTATGACAACTGCATTTTCCTTTCCGATTCACCGGAGGAGGTTGAACGCAAGATAAGGACCATGACGACAGACCCGCAGAGGATAAAACGCACCGACAGGGGTGATCCCGGGCTGTCCCCGGTGTTTCAGCTTCACAGGGTGTTCTCCACCAGGGAAGAGCAGGATGAAGTGGCCGGAGGATGCCGCACCGCGGCTATAGGCTGCATAGACTGCAAGAAGATACTGATAAAGAACCTCTTCAACCTCCTTGAACCCATATGGGAAAGACGCAACAGCCTCCTCCGGAACCCCGGCATGCTTGAAGACATCATCGAGTCAGGTTCTGCAAAGGCGCGGGAGACGGCCTCGCAAACCATGCACGGAGTAAGAGAGGCGATCGGACTGAGTCCCCCTGCCGGGAGAAAATGAGACACATCAGGCTGGACCTCCAGTATGACGGCACATCCTACTCGGGCTGGCAGGTGCAGGTTAAAGCGATCACGATTCAGGGGCTGATAGAGGATGCCGTATCTGCCGTAACAGGAACGCGCCGGAGGGTGACGGGCGCCGCGAGGACCGATGCAGGCGTTCATGCGCTGCACCAGGTGGCTGCGTTCAGCACCGCTTCCGCACTGGAGCCGGCTGTTCTCATGCGCGCCCTGAATGCCAATCTCCCGCGTGATATCAGGGTGACCGCGGCTGCAGAGTGCCCTGCGGAGTTTCATCCGCGCTACCATGCCGTAAACAAGACATATTCGTATCTGATCTCACCGGCCGGTGCATTTCCTGTCTTCATGAAGAGATATTCATGGCAGGTTCATTACAGCCTCGACTGTGATGCAATGAGGGAGGCGGCGGGCTACCTGACCGGGGAAAGGGATTTCTCAAGCTTCCGCGCCTCGGGCTGCAACTCAAAGAGCCCGGTGAGGGAGATATTTCAAATCTCCATATCAGAGAGCGACCGCATTGATTTTGCAGGCATCACGATCAATGCCCCGCTTATAAAAATAAGCATAAAGGCAAATGCCTTTCTCCGGCACATGGCACGGATTATTACCGGAACCCTTGTGGACGCGGGCAGGGGCAGGATCCCGCCTGCCCGGACAAAGGATATCATCGAATCAAGGGACAGGACGGCAGCCGGGCAGACAGCGCCTGCCAGGGGCCTGTTCCTTGAGAAGATTCAGTATTGATTCATCCCACCTCGTTGAACTCCCTTTCCCTCAGGGGCACGCCTAATTCCGCGGCTATGGCCCTGCACCTGTCAATATCCACTTCCGGTATCTTCACCACGGTGATCCTGACCTCGGGAATAAATTTCTTCGCCTCTTTTATGAATTCTATGACACCCCGGTAAGCGCCCTTGAATGAAGGCCTGCATATTTTTTCATATTTCTCCTCGTCCTCGGCGTCAAGGCTGACCGAGATGCTGTCCACCAGGCCCTGAAGCTCCGGGAGTATGTTCCTGCCGTGAATAAGGTTGCCCTGGCCGTTGGTGTTTATCCTCACCTTCCCGCCCTGCTGCTTGATCCACCTGGATACCTTTTTCACCACGTCAAGCCTCAGGAAAGGCTCGCCGATGCCGCAGAAGACGATCTCACCGTAGTCCCTGGGGTCCCCTATGGCCTTGATTATCTGGAGCGCCGCGGGGTCTTTCTCAAGGCGGAGGTTGTGCCCCTTGACATAATTCGTGCGGAATTTTATGCAGAAGCCGCACCTGTTCGTACATTTGTTTGTGATGTTCAGGTACAGTGAGTCCCTGATCCTGTAAACGATCTCCCCCTCTTCGGCGATCTCCTCTATTTTGAAGAGCTTCATTGCATTGAGCATGGTAATCCTTGCCAGGTCAGCCACGGTTATGCCCCGGATGCCCGCTATGACCTCTGCTGTGTGTTTCAGGAAGGCGGGCTCGTTCCTTCTGCCCCTTACGGGCTCAGGGCTGAGGTAGGGGGCGTCCGTCTCGATAAGCAGGAACTCGTCGGGGACGAATTTCGCGATCTCCCTCATCTCCTGCGCGTTCCTGAATGTAACGGTACCTGCAAGCGAGATGTAAAAACCGAGTTCCATCGCCTTTTTAGCCATGTCTATATCCCCGGAAAAGCAGTGAAGAACACCCGTTGTATCGCTTATCTCTTCCCTGAGCACCCGCAGGGTGTCGTTCTTCGCCTCCCTGCTGTGGACTATAACCGGGAGGCCGGCATCCTTTGCCAGCGCCATCTGGCGCCTGAAGGCCTCTACCTGAACGCCCTTCGGAGAGTGGAGGTAGTGGTAATCCAGGCCGATTTCACCCACGGCTATCACCTTGGGCTCCCTGACCCACTCCTTCAGTTCCCTGTACAGGGAATAATCCAGCTTTTTTGCATTGTGCGGGTGAATTCCGGCGGCGGAATATATGGAAGGATGTTCGCGGAACATCCTGAGGCCCCTGATGTTTCCCTCCCTGTCGGAGCCTACGTTTATTATATACTTTATGCCCGCATCCCCCGCCCGTTTTATTACCTCTTCCCTGTCACCGTCGAATGCCTTCATATCGAGGTGACAGTGTGTATCAATCAGCATGAATCCATCCTTTGCCAAAGTGAATGCCGGTCAAATTCAAAAAGGGGGAAATACATCGCGTTATTGATTATGTTAGTGAAATATATGAAATTTGTCAAAACCGCGCCGGGGCCGTGACCTTGTAATTTTCGGTGGAATATGGTAATTTTTCAAATTATTACAGAGAGGGGGTCGCCACATGAAAGAAGCGGAAATAATCAGCATACTAAGAGATGAGAGCGAGGAATTCAGGAAACTCGAGGAAGAGCACAGGAAATTGGATCAATCTCTGGATGGAATCAACAGAAAGAAGTACCTGACAACCGAAGAAGAAATTGAAAAAAAGAAAATACAGAAACAAAAACTTCAGTACAAAGACCGTATGGCTCAGCTTGTAAGGGAGTACAGCAGGAACAATAACTGAAATTTTCCGGTATTATTTATCTTTTATGATGCATCAACGCGGCAGGTGAACCTGCCCGGGACCTTGTTTGAAGTTCAAGGGTTCATGGTTCAACGGTTATAAGGTGGAGGAAATTACTCCTCCCCTTAAGTTAAGGAGAGGCTTGGGAGGGGTTAATAATATGCCGTGCGGAATATTCACTGCGAGGGATCGCGGATAAGGCCTTTCCGGCAGACTCTCCCGTCCTCCGGCGGTATTCTTTAATGCCACTGTAATTAAGGTAACATGAAAAGCGATTTAATAAAAAAGGACCTGGAACGGCTGCCCAACAGGGCACTGTTATACGCGACGGGAATCCCGCGCACAGAGATGGGCAAGCCGTTTATCGGCGTGGCCACAAGTTTTACGGACCTTGTACCCGGGCACACCGGCATGCGGGACCTGGAGAGATTTATTGAAAAGGGAATACATACAGGCGGCGGGTATCCCTTCTTCTTCGGCATCCCCGGCATATGCGACGGCATAGCCATGGGACACAGGGGGATGCATTACAGCCTGGCCTCAAGGGAGCTCATAGCAGACATGATAGAGACAATCGCGGAGGCACACTGCCTGGACGGTCTCGTGCTGCTGACAAACTGCGACAAGATCACCCCCGGCATGCTGATGGCGGCCGCAAGGGTGAATGTGCCGTCCATAGTGGTCACGGCAGGCCCCATGCTTTCAGGCCGCCTGCGGGGCAGGAGGCTGTCGCTTGTCAATGACACATTCGAGGCCCCCGGCAAATACAAAAAAGGGCTCCTGAACGACGACGATATTGCGGAGCTTGAGATGTGCGCCTGCCCCGGACCGGGTTCATGCCAGGGCATGTACACGGCCAACACAATGGCCTGTGTCACCGAGTCACTGGGCATGAGTCTCCCCGGATGCGCAACATCACTTGCCGTCTCATCAAAAAAGCGGCGGATCGCATTTCACAGCGGTACGAGGATTGTGGAGCTTGTGAAGAAAAATATCACCCCCCGCAAGATCATGAGCCTCAGGGCGTTTGAGAATGCAATAAGGGTGGATATGGCCCTCGGCGGCTCGACAAACACGGTCCTGCACATTCCGGCCGTCGCCCGCGAGGCGGACGTTTCAATATCCCTGGAACTGTTTGATGAGATCAGCGGAGGCACCCCCCATATCTCGAACATGCTTCCAGGCGGTCCCCACTATCTTGAGGACCTCGAATACGCGGGCGGCATACCTGCTGTCCTGAAAAGGCTGCAGCCGCACCTGAACAACATAATCACGGTATCAGGGAAGAAGGTCCATGATATTGCGGAAGAGGCCCAGATAACCGATCCGGATGTGATAAGGCCCGTGAGCAGGGCATACCATAAAGAGGGCGGCATCGCCGTCCTGCGGGGAAGCCTCGCGCCTGACGGCGCCGTTGTCAAGCAGACCGCTGTGAGCAAAAAGATGCTGAAGTTCAGGGGCAGGGCAAGGGTATTCGATTCCGAAGAGGAGGCGATGAAGGCGATACTCGGAGGCGGAATCAAGGCAGGGGATGTCGTTGTCATAAGGTACGAGGGTCCCAGGGGCGGGCCGGGCATGAGAGAGATGCTGAATGCAACCGCCACCATTGCCGGCATGGGATTAAGCGAATCCGTGGCCCTGATAACCGACGGCCGGTTTTCAGGAGGCACAAGGGGCCCCTGCATCGGACATATATCCCCCGAGGCTATGGAGGGCGGCCCTGTAGGCATTGTAAAGGACGGGGACACCATCAGTATCGACATCCCGCGGAGAAAGCTCGACCTGCTTGTCAGCAGTGAAGAGATGAAGAGGAGATTCGGGGCGCACAGGCTCCCCGAGCCGAAGATCAGGAAGGGCTGGCTTGCGAGATATGCATCAATGGTCACATCTGCAAGCACGGGCGCTGTTTTAAAAAATGTTTAGCCGCTGCGGATTTTAAAGCTGGACTCCCTCCCGTGAAGGGATGGGAAATTGAGAGAAAACACTCGCAGAAAATTTAAAAAACTGGTGATCAAATGAAAATGAGCGGAGCTGAGATATTAATTGAATGTCTGAAAAGAGAAGGCGTAAAGCATATTTTCGGCTATCCCGGCGGGGTGGTGCTTAATATCTTTGATGTCCTATATGATGAGAAAGAGATAGAACTCATCCTTACAAGGCATGAGCAGGGGGCTGTCCATGCAGCGGACGGCTACGCGAGGGCAAGCGGCAAGACAGGGGTCTGTATTGTTACATCAGGCCCGGGTGCGACAAACACGGTAACCGGCATCGCAACCGCTTCAATGGATTCCATTCCTCTGGTCGTGTTCTCCGGGCAGGTGCCCACCATGCTGATCGGCAACGACGCCTTCCAGGAGGCCGACATAGTCGGGATAACCAGGCCCTGCACAAAGCACAACTACCTTGTGAAGGATATAAACGACCTTGCCAGGACCGTGAGGGAGGCATTTTATATCGCTTCCACGGGAAGGCCCGGGCCCGTGCTCATCGATCTGCCCAAGGACGTGACAGCGGGGACGGCTGAGTTCAAATGGCCCGAAGAAGTATCGATCAGGAGCTACAACCCCACTTATCACGGCAACAAGTGGATGATCAGGCAGGCCGCCCAGATGATAGCAAAGTCCAAAAAGCCCGTTATAATGGCAGGCGGCGGCGTTATTATCTCAGGGGCTGCGAAAGAGCTGAGAGAGCTTGCGGAAACCGCAGCGATTCCGGTCACCACCACCCTTATGGGTCTTGGGGGATTCCCCGGCTCTCACAGGCTCTCAATGGGCATGTTGGGCATGCACGGCACATACTACGCCAACAAGGCCGTCCAGGACGCCGACCTTTTAATCGGCATCGGCGTGAGGTTCGACGACCGCGTGACAGGCAGGACAAGCGCGTTTGCGCCCGGGGCAAAGATCATCCACATTGATATTGATCCCACGTCGATAAGAAAGAACGTAAGGGTCGACCTGCCCGTGGTAGGGGATGTAAAGAACGTGCTGAGGGACATACTGAAAATCATCAGGGAGCAGAAAGGCCAGTGGGAGGCCGTGAGAAAGTCGTGGCTGAAACAGATAGATGCCTGGAAGAGGGAAAAGCCGCTTTCCTACACGTTTGACAAAAAGATCATTAAGCCGGAGTTCGTCGTGGAAAAGATATACGAGATATCAAAGGGCAGGGCGATAATATGTACTGAAGTAGGGCAGAACCAGATGTGGGCCGCACAGTTTTACAAGTACGATGAACCGAGAAAATGGCTCTCATCAGGCGGGCTCGGCACAATGGGATACGGCTTTCCGGCCGCTATCGGCGCGCAGATAGCATGTCCCGGCAAGCTGGTGGTCGACATCGCGGGTGACGGGAGCATACAGATGAACATACAGGAACTGGCCACGGCTGTTGTAAACAGGCTCCCTGTGAAGGTGGCGATACTCAACAACGGATACCTCGGCATGGTCAGGCAGTGGCAGGAACTGTTCTTCAGGGAGCGCTATTCGCATACGAGGCTCGACACCGTGCCTGACTTCGTCAGGGTGGCGGAGGCTTACGGCGCCGTGGGATTACGGGCCGTCAAACCGGAGGAAGTCGAACCCGTGATCAGGGAGGCGTTCAGTATCAAGGACCGCCCGGTATTCATGGATTTCATCGTGGACTGGAGGGAGAAGGTCTTTCCCATGGTTCCCGCAGGGGCCGCCATTGATGAGATGATCTTTGAGGAAGAGAAGAAACCGGAAAAAAAGCTGAAGGCGGTGAAGTAAACAGGTCAAACAGTATCAGTGTCAGACAGCGGCGGATTTTTTTGACCGGCACCGATACGCATAACCGGCACTTCACGGAAATTCGGGGAGAATCATGAGACATACAATATCAGTGCTTGTGGAAAACAAATTCGGGGTGCTTTCGAGGGTTTCGGGTCTTTTCAGCGGAAGGGGATTCAATATCGAAAGTCTGTCTGTGGGCGAAACCATTGACAGATCCGTCTCCCTCATGACCATTGTCACGACCGGAGACGACCAGATAGTGGAACAGATCACCAAACAGCTCAACAAGCTCATCGACGTTATCAAGGTCGTGGATTTCATGGACGTTGATCACGTGGAGAGGGAGATGGTGCTCCTGAAGGTCTCTCCGAGAAAAAACGACAAGTCGGAATTCTTAAAGCTTGCGGAGATATTCAGGGGAAGGATCGTGGATTCCGGGCCCGCCACCTTCACGGTGGAGATAACCGGTGATGAGAAAAAGATAGCGGCCTTCATAGAGCTTGTCAAGCCTTACGGGATAAAAGAGTTTGTGCGCACCGGAAAGGTGGCCATAGCGCGTGAAGGAGTCAAAAAAACCTGAGGCGTCTCCGGCATCCGCGGCCGTGGAAGAACAGGACGCGGATTCGCGGGCACGGAGAACGGAACAACGGGAGGATCAAATGAAGATATATTATGATAAAGACATCAGGCGCAACCTCCTGAAAGGGAAGAAGGTATGCATCATGGGCTACGGGAGCCAGGGACATGCCCATGCAAACAATTTAAAGGACAGCGGCGCTGATGTCATCATCGGCGTCAGAAAAGGCGGGAGCTTCAGCAAGGCGAAAAAGGCGGGGTTTGATGTTATGACACCCCCCGAGGCCGCAAAAAAGGCGGATGTCATAATGATTCTCCTGCCTGATGAGAATCAGGGGGACATTTACAGGAGCGACATCGCGCCCAACATGAAAAAAGGCGTATATCTCGGATTCGCCCACGGGTTCAACATTCATTTCAACCAGATCGTCCCCCCGCCTGACGTCAATGTATTCATGGTGGCCCCGAAAGGGCCGGGGCACCTCGTGCGTTCCGAATATGTCAGGGGAAGCGGCGTGCCCTGTCTCATAGCAGTTCACCAGGACCCCTCAAGGGATACGACCGGTGTTGCACTCTCTTATGCATCCGCGATAGGAGGCGGAAAGGCCGGGATCATCGAGACCACCTTCAGGGAAGAGACAGAGACAGACCTCTTTGGAGAGCAGGTTGTCCTGTGCGGGGGGCTGACCTCCCTCATAACCGCGGGGTACGAGACACTCGTGGAAGCGGGATACGCCCCTGAGATGGCCTATTTCGAGTGTCTCCATGAAGTCAAGCTCATCGTCGACCTCCTCTATGAAGGCGGCATATCCAACATGCGCTACTCGATCAGCAATACGGCGCAATACGGCGACCTTACAAGGGGGCCGAGGATCGTGACCGAAGAGACCAGGAAGGAAATGAAAAAGATACTCGGGGAAATCCAGTCGGGCGAGTTTGCAAGGGAATGGATGCTGGAATGCAAGGCGAACAAACCGGTCTTCAACGCCCTTACAAAGAAGGGGGAAAACCATTCCATTGAGAAAGTGGGGGCCGGGCTGAGGGCCATGATGCCGTGGCTCAAACAGGGCAAACTGGTGGACAAATCAAAGGCATGACAAAAGACAGGCATGTTCCGGCTTGCTGAGGAAGGGTATCCCTTCATCCTCTTCTTCCTCCTTCCGGCTGTTGCATCGGCTCTCCTGGGCTGGATGTGGGCGGCAGGGGCGGGGCTGGTGCTCACAGGCTTCATGCTCTACTTCTTCAGGGACCCCGACAGGGAGACCCCTGCCGACGGCAACGCCTTTATCTCCCCTGCCGACGGAAAGGTCATACTTATAACGGAAGCGGAAGAGGAGGAGGTCTTAAAAAGCAGGGCGCTGAAGATAAGCATCTTCATGTCACCGCTGAATGTGCATGTGAACAGGTCCCCCTGCGACGGCGTCGTCAGGAGCGTCAGGCACTATCCCGGAAGGTTCTATTCCGCATTCAGAGACAATGCATCCATCCTGAATGAACACATCACGATGCTCCTTGAGTGCGAACGGCACGGCCGCATAGTGGTGAAACAGATAGCCGGCGCGGTTGCAAGGCGTGCCGTATGCAGGGTAAAACCGGGAGACCGCCTTGCCCGCGGACAGAGGTACGGTATGATAAAGTTCAGCTCGAGGCTTGATGTATTCCTGCCGCTGGACACCAGGGTGAGGGTGAAACTGAATGACAGGGTCTTTGCAGGGGAGACGGTCATAGGGGTCAGGGAGCCGGATGGTTGACGCACACGTTATCCTTAATGTTGCATAAACCGGCTGGAGAGCCGGCCGGCGGCGTCTTTATGCCATTGCAGGGCCGCTTAATAACATGAGAAAAGGAATCTACATACTGCCGAATACGCTGACGCTCTGCGGGATGTTCTGCGGTTTCTTTGCGATACTTGTTTCGTTCAAAGGCCACTACATATACGCTGCATGGGCCATACTGATTGCAAACATCTTTGACGGCCTCGACGGCTGGGTCGCGAGGTTGACCAACAGCACAACCAAGTTCGGCATTGAGCTTGACTCGCTGTCCGACCTTGTCGCATTCGGGGTAGCGCCTGCGGTGCTGATATACAGTTGGGCATTGCAGCCGTTCGGGCGGCTCGGATGGGGGGCTGCTTTTCTCTTCGTTATCTGCGGGGCACTGAGGCTGGCAAGGTATAATGTCCAGATGGGGACAGCGGAAAGCAAGGCGTTCACAGGCCTCCCCATACCCGGCGCGGGCACGGTGGTGGCCTCCCTCGTCCTGTTCTACAATGAGATATGGGGCGTGATTGAAGGGCGGAACTATGTGGTCCTTTTTCTTCC
>WFVK01000083.1 GCA_015491705.1 Nitrospirota bacterium
GCGACAAGGAGGTCTTAAACGGAAACAAGCTCAGGTTCAAGGATGAATTTGTCAGGCACAAGATCCTCGATGCAGTCGGTGACCTTTCGTTAATCGGCCTGCCTATTTACGGGCATATCATCGCCAATAAATCCGGGCATACTCTCCACATAAAACTTCTCAGGAAGATACTCCTGTGCAGGAACTCATGGGATATCGTCTCTGAACCGGCTGTCGCGCCGAGAGTCTCACGGGTGACGGCGCAAGTCTGAACCATTGCGGTTGTATTGAAACATCCGAAGGTCGGAATCTCCCGCGGGTCGTGTCCGTTGTCCGTGACCGTGAAAGACAATATAATGTAACCGGACACGCTGCACGGCCTTTTCCCCGACTCAAGTGAAGATTACGTTGCATAAACCTTCAGGCCTGCCCGCCGCCGATGGTTTTATGAAAGCAGGGTAAAGGCAGCCCGATTTAGTTTATAATTTAGCATGGCACGTCTTAAAAAAGTCAGGCGGGTGCTCTTATACACCCTCTTTCTGAACATAGCTGTTGCATCCGCAAAGATCATCTACGGTTATGAAACGGACTCCATCAGCATGCTGTCCGACGGGTTTCATTCCTTTTTCGACGGTACATCAAATATAATCGGCCTCCTCGGCATATGGATCGCTTCCCGGCCTCCTGATGAAGATCATCCCTACGGGCACAGAAAGTTTGAGACCCTTGCCACGGTCGCAATAGCCGTCCTGATATTCGCTGCAGGCATAGAGATATTAAGGGAGGCATATTCGAGGATAGAAACCGTCCCTGATATAGAGGTGACTTACATGAGCTTCGTGATTATGGCGATGACGCTCACGATAAATATCGGCGTAATGACTTATGAGACCAGGAAGGGCCGCGAGCTGAAAAGCGACTTCCTCCTCGCGGACGCCACGCACACGAGGAGCGATATATTTGTATCCGTATCTGTTGTCATAAGCCTTATCGCCGCGAAGATGGGGTACCCTGCGGTTGATGTTATCGCGGCCATTGTCATCACCGTGTTGATTGCAAGGATGGGATTTTCCATACTGAAGTCAGCCACGGCAGTGCTTACCGATTCAGCGTGCATAAGCCCGGATAAGATAAGGAAGGTGGTAAACGGCATCAAGGGCATACAGGACTGCCACGGTATAAGGACAAGGGGCAAGGAGGATTTTATAAACATTGACCTTCACGTGCTTGTGGACCCTGAAATAAATGTCAGAGAGGCCCATGAGGTGGCGCATTCCGTTGAGGAAGCCATTAAAGAGAAGTTCCCCTCCGTCGTGGACGTGGTTATACATGTTGAACCCTACCGCGGGAGGATAAAATGATAATCCCCGCGGGGAGTGAAAATACGGAATCTGGTATACTTAAACAACGGTTCAGGGGTTCAGTGGTTATAAGATATAAACGATTGAAAGGAGCATGTCATGCCTTTTCCGGTACACAGGCCGAGAAGACTCAGGTCTTCAGATGCAATAAGAAGAATGGTCCGCGAGACGAACCTGACGCCGGATGATTTTATCTATCCTTTGTTTGTCACCTTCGGGAAAGGGGTAAGGAAAAAGATAGCCTCAATGCCCGGCTGCTTCCAGATGTCCGTGGACGAGATTGTAAAAGAGGCGCAAAGGGTCTATAAACTGGGAGTGCCGGCCGTCATCCTCTTCGGCATTCCGGAGCATAAAGACGAACGCGCTTCAGAGGCGTACAGCGCAAAGGGTGTTGTGCAGAAAGCCGTAAAGGCCGTCAAGGACAAAGTCCCCGGGCTTGTTGTAATCACGGATGTATGCCTGTGCGAATACATGAGCCACGGCCACTGCGGCATAGTCAACAAAGGCAGGGTATTGAATGACCCCACCCTCGAGCTCCTTGCCAGGGAGGCGCTGTCACATGCAGAGGCAGGGGCGGACATTGTCGCACCTTCCGACATGATGGACGGCCGCGTAGCCGCGATCAGGGACGCGCTGAATGCCGGAGGCTTTGAAGATATCCCCATAATGAGTTATGCAGCTAAATACGCATCTGCATTTTACGGGCCTTTCAGGGAGGCGGCGGAGTCAACACCTGCATTCGGAGACAGGAGGTCCTACCAGATGGACCCTGCAAACAGGAGAGAGGCGGTAAAGGAGGCAGCCCTTGACATAGAAGAGGGCGCGGATATCGTGATGGTCAAGCCCGCGATGAGCTATATGGACATAATCTCCGACGTGAAAGACACCTTTGACGTGCCAGTGGCGGCATATAATGTAAGCGGTGAATATTCAATGGTCAAGGCAGCCGCAAAACTGGGATGGATAGATGAAATGAATATCGTGATGGAGATATTGACATCCGTCAAGCGCGCAGGGGCTGACCTTATCCTGACGTATCATGCAGTGGATGCAGTAAAGGAGCTGAATAAATAAGAGGTTGTTTTCGGGCGAGCCATAGACTTGACCTTACTTGATAATGGTCATATTATATAGTCACAGGAGGTGTACATTTGGCAACGAAAACTGTGACCATATCCGAGGGCAAAAAGGATTTCACCGGGCTCATAAAAGAGGCTGTCACTAAAAGTGAAGATATTATCATTACCAAACGCGGCCGGCCTGTAGTTGTCCTTTTGCCCTACAAGGAATATACAGACCTGAAAAAATTGAGGACCTACCTGAAGATGCTTGAAATCTCTGCGGAAATGCATAAAACCGGCATTAAAGCAAAGGATGTTTATGCAGCATCAAGGAAAGAGCTTGAAGGGAGAAGGCCTTGAGTTTAGTAGTTGACTCGGGAGTTTTACTGAAAGCCTACTTTTCCGATGAAGAAGGCCATGCAGAGGCCCAGAGCCTTATCAGTGACTACGCAAGGGGAGCTATTATATTTTATGCGCCCTCTCTTATTACTTACGAAATAATCAACGCCTGTCTTGTTGCCTCAAGGATGGCGCGCTTTCCGGAAGGCAAAGCAAAAGAGCTGATGAACGAGATGCTTGAAATTGAGATAATCAGGGAAGACATTGAGCCGTTAAAAGATAGAATATTCGATATCTCTGTGAGGTTCGGCAGAAGTGCATATGATGGAGCCTATATAGCCGTTGCCGAGTCGAGGCATTTGCCGTTTCTTACAGCCGATAAAAAGCTCTTTAACGGTCTCAAAGACCATTTCCCCTTCGTGAAGTGGATCGGGGATTATCATAAAATTCGGAAACAATAGACCTTAATCTTGCATAAACGGGCGGGAGAGCCTGCCGTAAAACCATTGTAAGGTTCCGGGGTTCCGGGTTCAAGGGGTTTAAGGCAAAGGGGTACTGAAAATAAGTCTTTATTGCAGGAGGAGAAATTGATCGCATAACTCCCCCGGCCCCTCTTAAACTAAGAGGGGAGACATATTTCCCCCTTAGTTTAAGGGGGATTAAGGGGGTTACCCCCTCCCCTTAATTTAAGGGGAGGCCGGGAGGGGTTATTTAACATGCCGTGCGGAATATTTCCTGAAGGAATCGCAGAAAAAGCTTTTCCGACAGGCCCTCGTGCCCGGCTTTCGATATTTTAATGCCACTGTAAGGTTTAAATAGGCCGGAGTGATGTCTTGATAAAAAAGAGGCGGACAATGTATCAGATACCGGATGTTTTCAGTGAAATAGATGATGTGCTTTGCTCTGAAC
>WFVK01000084.1 GCA_015491705.1 Nitrospirota bacterium
ATCAAATACCGTTGCCCATTCGATTGTTAGACCTGCTGCCTGAAATAAAAATGCCTGCCTTAAGCCAGGCAGGCTGAGAAGGAGTCGGGGCGGCCGGATTTGAACCGGCGACCTTACGGTCCCGAACCGTACGCGCTGCCAGACTGCGCTACGCCCCGTACCGGAAATAATAACATATTTGCCCATACAAATTCTAAGCCCCTTTACCGTGATCACCGGCTGTCTTTGTATTTCCGCCCCAGTGCATATTGCCCCATGAACACGGCAGCTTGTTAACACAGGCGGAAATCGTATAATATATGCAACGTGAATCAGGGTGATTACCGGTCAAGGATTATAGGTCTCATCAGGGAGAAAGATTTTCAGGCTGCATATACTGCGGTCAGTGAGGCGCTCACTGTCTATCCCTCCAACCACTTTTTCCTGGCGAATGAAATCTTTATCCTCTTCAGGCTGAACATGATAAAAGAGGCGAGGGGGAAGGCTGAAGAGAGGTTCGATGACCTGAAAAACGATGTCTTCTTTCTCCGGACATACCTTTCCATACTGGAAAAGGAAAAAGCAGCCGGGGACATGGAAAAGGTGATCGAGGGGTTCATACTTCCCGCGAGGATCGGTGATGAAAAATTCTATCTCTTTCTTTCAAAACTCGCTGGCAGGGTCTTTTCGGGCAAAAAGGCCCGGGACATCCTCGCCACGGCGCAGGAGCTTTTCCCCGAAAGCCGGGAATTAAAACAGGCGGCTGCCCGGCAGCAGACAGGCGAGCTTAACCGCTATAAAGACTACAAGGAAAAGTTCAGCGGTAAAAAGCCTGCCGAGGCAATTGCAGAGATCGAGGGCATCCGGGAGCTCCCCGGGTACAGCAGGGACTACGAACTCCACCTGTATCTGGCCGAGCTCTATAAAAAAACCGGCGACTACGCGAAAGCCATAGAGACTTATGAATATCTCCTTAAACTGAGGGACAATAAGTTCGCGCGCAGGATGCTCGGATATGCATACTATAAAAACGGCGATTATGAAAACGCCCTCGTTTACCTGAAAGACTGCTTCATGGAATCCCCGTGGGACCACTTCCTGTATTCAGCCCTTTACAGGATATATGAATCAAGGGCCGACTGCGATGGCTTTGAAAAACTCATGCTTGAGGCGCTGAGTCTCAATCCCCGCGCCGGGCACCTGTACGGTCTGATAAAGAGGGCGCGGAAGAATTTCAGGGCTGGCGGCGGAGCATCATAATCCCCTTCCCTTTATGTACGTGCCTGATCCCGAATATACCGGCCTGCGCGAGCGGCAAAATGCCGGAGGGGGGCGTCCTGAATTTCATATGCAATTTTTTGTCATTCAGGGCATTAATTACGTATAATAATTCCCATGCCGGATCTCCTGGTAAAACTGTACGAACTTCCTGACGCAAGGCCTCATATCGATAGACTTCAAAGAGAAGGCATCAATGTCAGGGGGGCGACGGCCTATGAAAAACATCAGGTCGTTCAGTGGGTAAAAGACCATTTCGGACAGGGATGGGCGGGCGAGTGCGATGCTGCATTCAGTAACCGTCCGGTCTCATGTTTTATCGCTACAGAGAACGCCGGTATAGTGGGCTTCGCCTGCTATGAGTGCACGGCAAGGAATTTTTTCGGCCCCCTGGGTGTTGCAGGAAATGCCCGCAACAGGGGAATCGGCAGGGCACTGCTTCTCTCGGCTCTTGATGCCATGTCGCACATGGGTTATGCTTACGCAATAATAGGCGGTACGGATTCAACCGAATATTACAGGGATGCAGTCGGGGCTATTGAAATCCCGGGTTCTTCGCCCGGCATATACAAAGACCGGCTGAAACCACCTTGAGCGAAAGATTTCCCCTTCCGCCTGCCTGCCGCAGGCAGGGTCGAAATGACGGATGCGGACATCCTCACAGTCCTGCAGGAGGCCCGGCAGAGAACTCTTTTTTTAAATGCAACTTTATGTCTTCAGATAACTTTTTCGAATGAAATACAGAGGCGTTTTCCCGGTAAGGCGCCGTACCTGCTGACACAGGGCCTTTTACCGGCGCTCCGGAGACGGAGGGGCAGTGTAATCAATATATCCTCTTATTTCTCGCGCCGCATGCTGCCGGGATGACTACTTCAGCCTCTTCAATGTCTCCCTGAGGGTATCCGTATCCCCGACATTCAGAATCCTCACGCCGGGATCGATCCTCTTTATCAGTCCGGCGAGGACCTTGCCGGGGCCGACCTCTATGAATGTATCCACGCTGTTTGCGATCATTAACCTTACGGAATCCTCCCACAGGAGGGGGCTGCCGAGCTGGCGGACCAGGGAGTCCTTAATAGCCGCCGGGTCATTTAAAAATGCGGCGTCTGCATTATTTACAAGCGGTATCGCGGGGGGGCTGAAATCTATGCCCCTGAGCAGTTCCGATAGTTTCAGTGAGGCCTCTTCCATGAGCCGGCAGTGCGACGGCACCGACACCGGCAGGGGGACCGCCCTCCTGGCCCCTGCGTCTTTTGCAAGGCTCACGGCCTCTTCAACCGCGGCCTTTTCCCCTGCAATGACAATCTGGCCGGGGCAGTTGTAATTGGCGGGGGATACATAACCGGATTCAACTGATCTGCACACCTTCTCCACCGTATCCCTGTCAAGTCCCAGGACCGCCGCCATAAGCCCCTTACCCGGCGGCACGGCCTCCTGCATGTACCTGCCTCTTTTCTCCGTGAGTCTGACGGCATCAGTGAAGGGTATCACACCGGCCGCCGCAACAGCGGAATACTCGCCGAGGCTGTGTCCCGCTGCACATACGGGGCTTATCCCTTCCGAGGAGAGGACATGGAATGCCGCGTAGCTTGCGGTCAGAAGACAGGGCTGCGTCCTGAAGGTCTTGTCAAGTTCATCCCGGGGGCCGTTGAAGCTGAGCCCGGCGACATCGTATCCCAGGGCCCCGGAGGCGCTTTCATATATCTCCCTGACCTCCCTGAAGTTGTCATGGAGGTCCTTTCCCATGCCTGCATACTGCGAACCCTGGCCGGGGAAGACAAATGCGATCGTCATGACTGTCCCTTCAGCTCTTTTATCCTTGCGGTCAGCATGGGTACAATCTCAAACATGTCTCCGACTATTCCGTATGTGGCCACATTGAATATCGGGGCATCGGGGTTCCTGTTCACGGCGATGATTATGTCCGAGGACTGCATGCCCACGAGATGCTGAACCGCCCCTGATATGCCGCAGGCAAAATATATCTTCGGATTAACGGTCTTGCCGGTCTGCCCCACCTGGTGGCTGTAGGGGACCCATCCTTCATCAACAGCGGCCCTTGATGCACCTATGACACCGCCCACCGCCTCTGCAAGCTCCCGGAGCAGTTTAAAGCCCTTTTCACCTCCCGCGCCCCTGCCGCCCGCCACTATAATATCCGCCTCGTGCAGGTTCACGCTGATCTCCGAGACCTCCTTCACGGTCTCTACAACCCTTGTCCTCGACTCCAGGTCTTTAAAACCAGTATTGATAATTTCCCCTGTCCTGCCCTCATCGTACCGCCCCCTTTTCATTACGCGCGGCCTCACCGTGGCCATCTGCGGCCTGTAATCAGGGCACAGTATGGAAGCCATGATGTTGCCGCCGAAGGCGGGCCTTATCTGGACGAGATTCCCGGTCTCACCGTCTATCTCGAGAGAGGTGCAGTCCGCCGTAAGCCCGGTCCGGAGCCTTGCGGCAACACGCGGGATAAAAGACCTCCCCACAGGGGTTGCGCCGGCAAGCACAATGGACGGCTTCTGTTCCTCAATAATCCTCAGGAGCGCGGCTGCATACGTGTCGTCATTGAATCTCCTGAAAACAGGGTCGCTGCACAGGTATACCCTGTCCGCGCCCCACCTTACAAGCTCTTCCGCCTCTGCTTCATCCGCTCCCAGAAGCACGGCCAGCAGCCGTGAACCGAGCCTGTCCGCGAGTCTCCTGCCCGCGCCGAGCAGTTCAAAGGACACAGGCGCCGTCCTGCCGTCCCTCTGCTCCGCAAAGACGAGCACGTCCCTGTAATCAGCGAATTTCGTCCCGGAATCGGACGGCGCGGCCCCGGCCTCCGTTTCTATTATCGCGCCTTCCGGACACACCGGCAGGCACGTTGTGCAGGCATTGCAGTATTCATTGATGAACGCCCTGCCGTCTCTCATCTCTATTGCATCGAACGGGCATGAGTCCACGCATGTCTCGCAGCCCGTACACTTATCCTGCCTCACTATCACAGACATCTGATCTTCCTCAGCTCCTTTATTAAGGTATCCACCTGTTCCTCCGGGCCGCCTCCGAGCATCATCCTCCCGGCCTTCGTCTCCGGCGCGAAGATGCTCTTCACCTTCGTGGGTGAGCCCTTCAGCCCGAGGCTGTCTTCATCGGCATCTATATCGGCCTTCCCCATTATCCTGATCCGGGCCTTTCTTGCGGCCATTTTCCCTTTCAGGGAAGGCATCCTCGGCTGGTTCAGTTCCTTGACCACCGTAAGCAGCACGGGCAGGGGGGACTCGACCACGTCATATCCCTCGTCCATGAGCCTCTGCACCCTGATGGTGTTATCCCTTATCCATTCTATCTTTCTCACATAAGAGACATGCGGGATGCCCAGGAACTCCGCAGTCTCGGGACCTACCTGCGCGGTGTCGCCGTCTATGGCCTGCTTGCCGCAGAAAACAATATCAGCGCCGAGTTTCCTGATTGCCCCGGCAAGTGCGTACGAGGTGGCCCATGTGTCCGAGCCTGCAAACGCCCTGTCCGACAGGAGCACCGCGTCATCGGCCCCCATGGAAACCGCTTCGCGCAGGGAGTTCTCCGCCTGCGGCGGTCCCATGGTCAGGGCGGTCACCCTGGCCCCGAGGTCTTCCTTTATCCGGACGGCCGCCTCGAGCGCATGGAGGTCAAATGGATTGATAATGCTCGGCACACCCTCCCTCATGAGCGTGTTTGTCTCGGGGTTGATCTTTATCTCCGCGGTGTCCGGCACCTGTTTTATACAGACGATGATGTTCACTGACCCTGTCCTCCCTGCCTCTTTTTCGCGGTCTCCTTTATGAGTGACTGTCCTATGATGTTCCTCTGTATCTGGTTTGTGCCTTCGTATATCTGGAGAATCTTTGCATCACGCATCATCTTCTCAACAGGGTACTCCCGCATGTAGCCGGAACCTCCCATAACCTGCACCGCATCAACGGTAACCTTCATTGCCACATCGGTTGCAAACAGCTTCGCCATGGCGGATTCCTTTGACACATCCCTGGCGCCGCTGTCGATATACCTGGCAACCGAGTATACAAGCGCCCTTGCCGCCTCTATCTGGGTGGCCATGTCCGCGAGCATGTGCTGGAC
>WFVK01000085.1 GCA_015491705.1 Nitrospirota bacterium
AAACCTTTATAAAGCGATGGGATATTGGAAATACGTCTCTGTTGCAGGAAGTAACGGGGAGTGAAATTGCAAAAGAGGTTGATATGCGTGCTGAATATTTCCTCAGGGAATCGCAGATAAAGCTTTTCCGCCGGGCTCTCCGGCATGCGGGTGATGGTGTTATGCAACTGCAAGGTAAATATCAAAACAGATCCGGGGAGATAACATGTCTTTAAAGAAAATAAAATCCACCAGTATACTGTTCGTCATTGTCCTTTTTTTATGTTCATTGAATCTCTTGCCGGCCGGCGCCCATGCCCAGGCATCACGAATATCCGAAGAATCAGTGGACGTCCTTACAAAGACCGGCCAGGCCCTGGCGGAGCTGGCGGAGGCCGTCAAGCCAGCCATAGTAAATATCTCGACAACGAGGACGGAAAAGATAGGCGGGCGCTTCAATCCGTTTCTGAATGACCCGTTTTTCAGAAGATTCTTCGGGGACAATCCCCGTTTCCGCGAGGCCCCGAGAAAACGCAGATCAGTCAGCCTCGGTTCAGGCGTTATTCTCTCAACCGACGGTTACATCCTGACGAATAACCATGTCGTAAAGAACGCCGATAAAATAAAGGTCATTCTCTCGGACAAGAGGGAATTCACCGGCAAGATAATCGGCAGTGACCCCAAAACGGATTTGTCGGTCATCAAGATAGAGGCCACCGGTCTTCCCACACTGAAGATGGGCAACTCCGATGAATTGAAGGTGGGGGAAATCGTGCTGGCCGTGGGTAATCCGTTCGGCCTGAACCAGACCATCACAATGGGAATAGTCAGCGCGGTCGGGAGGGCCAATGTGGGGATCGCCGATTATGAGGATTTCATCCAGACGGATGCCGCGATCAACCCGGGAAATTCCGGCGGCGCTCTGGTCAATGTCAGGGGCGAGCTCGTGGGTATAAACACCGCGATATTCAGCACAAGCGGAGGCTACCAGGGAATAGGTTTTGCAATCCCGAGCAATATGGCAAGGGTCGTCATGGACAGCCTGATAGAAAAAGGCAAGGTCATCAGGGGCTGGCTGGGCGTGTCGATACAGGCCGTGACCCCTGAACTTGCAGAGCAGTTCCACCTTGAAAAGGATTACGGCACACTAGTCGCCGATGTAGTGGAAGGCAGTCCCGCGGAAAAGGGCGGACTCATGCGCGGGGACGTGATAATAGAGTTCAACGGCAAACAGGTGAACGAGCCGTATATTCTCAGAAACATGGTGGCGGCCACACCTCCCGGAACAGAGGTCTTCCTCAAGGTGATAAGGGAAGGCGAAATCGAGGAGCTTAAGGTCACCATCGGCGAGCTTCCCTCGGATATGCAGAAGACACCTGCTGTATTCAGGAATGCGTTGAAGGGAACCAGCGTTCAGGAACTGACCCCTGAAATCAAGAGGCGGCTGAACATCCCCGACAGGATCAGGGGTGTTGTTGTTACGGATATAGAGGCCGGAAGTCCCGCGGAGACGGTGCTTATGCCCGGAGATGTCATCCTGGAGATAAACAGGAGGGCCATATCCGGCGTGGAGGAGTATGAGGCCATCGTATCAAAGATCAAACCGAAGAAAGACATACTGCTGCTGGTCTACCGCAAGGGTTCGACCATATTCGTAACCATAGCCGGGGAGTGAGCCGGGTTGCGGGCCGGTACTATAAGGAATTTAATATCTTCATGACCTCTGTAAGGGGGACATCAAGCCTTTCCGCAATCCTCTTGCAGTCTTCGTATTCAACGGATATCCTGCGGTTTCTTCCCCCAGGTTGTATTACCTTCACGTTCACCGCCCCGAATTTCGTCTCCACTGATTTGATCCCGCGAGGCAGGGTCTTTCTGCCGGCGCGGTAAAACCGGAGCCCGATGCTCGTTGTCTCACGCAGGATTATGTCGATTAAATCATCTCTTCTGTCTTCACTGCAGAGCACTGTAAGCTTAATCCCGGGCCTGCCCTTTTTCATGATAATCTGTGTCAAAAACACGTCAAGGGCACCTGCACTGAACAGTTTGTCCATCACATATTCATAAACCTGGGGGTTCATATCGTCGATATTGGTCTCTATGACCGATATGCCGCAGTCGTCCCCCTGGACACGGCTGCCGATGAATATTCTGAGCACGTTGGGCTGTTCCCTGAAATCCGCGGCTCCCGCACCCGTCCCGATCTTTGAAATATGCATTTCCGGAACAGGGCCGAAACCGCGGGCGAGGGAAGACACCAGGGCTGCGCCTGTGGGAGTGGTGAGTTCAAACGATATCCCGGAGGCGTAAACCGGCTTGTCCTTTAACAGTTCAACTGTTGCGGGCGCGGGCACGGGCAGAAGGCCGTGGTGCGTTTTGATCGTGCCGCTGCCGAGATTCAGCGGCGAGGAGTACAGAGTCTCGATCCCGAGCATGTCGAGGCCTATCAGTGTTCCGAATATATCGACAATGCAGTCCACTGCGCCGAGCTCGTGGAGGTAGACCCTGTCATACCTGCCGCCGTGCACTCTTGCCTCGGCCTCGAACAACCTCCTGAAGATAGCAAGCCCCTTTTGCCTGAGCGGCTCCGGCAGCGAGGATGATTCAATGATTTTTTTTATATCCCTGAATCTCCTGTCTCCCGTCTCCCTGCGCCCGCCGTCTTTTATAACAACATCGACCTTTGTGGCCCTGATGGATGCCCTTTTAACATGCCCGGCGGTCAGTTCGTATCCCCTTACGGGCAGGCGGGAGAGTTCTTTCGCGAGCCTTTCAACAGGCACTCCGGCATCCACTATCGCCCCCAGGAGCATGTCGCCGCTTATGCCTGAAAAACAGTCGAGGTATGCGATCATTGTCTTATGTCCCGGATGATTTGGATGGTTTACCGGTTGCGGTTATTGTATTTATTTTGTGCGCAAGCACGCCCGCGCTGAAACCATTGTCGATGTTCATAACCGCTATGCCGGGGACGCAGGAGTTGAGCATTGCAAAGAGGGCCGTGATACCCCCGAGGCTTGTGCCGTAACCGACGGATGTGGGCACGGCGATCAGCGGTTTGTCGGTCATTCCCCCGATTACGGACGGCAGGGCGCCTTCCATCCCCGCCACCACAATCAATACATTTGCCCCTGATATGATGTCTCTTGCATCAAAAAGCCTGTGCAGTCCCGCCACCCCCACATCAAATACAGCCTCTGCCCTGGTGCCCAGAAAAAGAGCGGTGGCCATGGCCTCTTCGGCAACGGGTATATCCGCTGTGCCCGCGCAGATGACCGCCACCGACCCTGTCTTTTTAACCGCGCCCCCGGCTGCTATCACGCCGGATTTCCCGAAATATTCAGCCGTTACTTTATGCTCCCTGCACAGGGAGTCAATGTCCCTGTAAACCGCCTCTGAGGCCCGCGTGATCAGAAATCTCCCGCTGCTGCGCAGCATGCCCGTGGCGATGGCCCTGATATCCCCGGGTCTCTTGCCCTCTGCAAATATCACCTCGGGGATGCCGTGCCTGAGTTCCCTGTGATGGTCGATCCTTGCCACCCCGATATTTTCGTACGGAAGGTGCTTCAACCGCTCAAGGGCTCCGTCCACGGTCAGCCGCCCGCTTTTCACCGAGTTTAATATCTCTTTCAGTTTATTGCTATCCATCTTGAAGTTGCACCGGCATAAAAAACACCCCGCAGCTCCGCCCCGCCCCTTTATGCTGCATTAAGGCGTTGCAGTGTCAACCTTACAGTTGCATAACACCATCGCCCGCATGCCGGAGAGCCCGGTGGAAAAGCTTTATCTGCGATTCCCTGAGGAAATATTCAGCACGCATATCAAAGTAACCCCTCCCGGCCTCCCCTTAACTTAAGGGGAGGCCGGGTAACCCCCTTAATCCC
>WFVK01000086.1 GCA_015491705.1 Nitrospirota bacterium
ATAACAGGCAAGGCCCAGGGCAAATACACAATAGGCAGAGACGGCATAGCAAGGAAGAGCGGATTTTCCACAGAAAGCGGACAGGGAAAAACAGACAACAACATACCGATAGAGCTTCTGACAGACAAGATAAGGAGAGCAGAGCAAAAATGAACAGGAGACACGAGATAGTTAAAGAACTGTTTAAATATACCGTGCTTATCCTGATAATCACAACGGGATGGAGCATAAAGCTTTCCGCATACACAGTCAACACAACAACAGAAGGGGCAGAGATCAAGTGGGCCGGCCCCGAAGCGACCTACGAGATCAACCCTGCCGGCGGCCCTGGGGGCAGCCTGACAGCCATACAGGCGGCCCTGCAGACATGGACAGAAGCAGGCACAGCCTTCAGCTTCATATACGGGGGCACAACAACAAGCACAGCCTACGGCACAAATGACGGGATCAACACCATCACCTTCGGCAGCCTTGCAAGCGGCACCCTTGCGGAAAACACCCAGTGGTACACAGTAAGCACAGGAGAAATCGCAGACAGCGACATCCGGTTCAACACAGACTATCCATGGAGCACAGACAGCGCGCCGGGCACCTACGACGTACAAAACGCCGGCACCCACGAAGCAGGGCACTCACTGAGCCTGAGCGACCTTTACGGCACAGCCGACACCGAAAAGACCATGTACGCATACATCAGCGCCGGAGAAACCAAAAAGCGGACACTTGAGCAGGATGACATAGACGGAATCAGATACCTGTACCGGGCATCCGCAGGAAAGCCGGCCATATCAGTGCGCTCAGCCATAACAGCGCCGGGGGACACCATAACAATCCCCGTGGAAATAAACGGGGAGACACAAGACATATACGGATTTCAGACAGACCTTGAGATAACCCCCTCAGGCGGAGCGCCTGAGATAACCATCGACACAATCACAAAAGGAGCAGCCGTTACAACATCACCTGAGACAGACAGCAACCCCTCAGCGCCGGCAAGCGGCGGTACAGTACGCATCGGACTGCCCGTTGAAATTCCTGCACAGGGAGAAGCGAGGCCCTCCTTCAGCGGCCCCGGAGCCGTAACAAACATACAACTGAGCATACCTGCAGACGCACAAAGCGGGCAGAGCTACCAACTGAGGCTCAACAACACAATCCTTGCCGGCCCCGGCAACAAAGCCATTGAATCAACAGTCTTAAGAGGCGCCGTAACAGTAGGCGGGACAACAGCCCTTGCAGACAGCATAACCTCCCCCGGGGCGCTGACCGTGGGCAAGGGAGCGGAAGAACCCCTCATCGTAACAGTCACCGGAGGAGGGCAGCCCGTCCCCGGAGCGGAGCTTCAATTCATAACAGACAACCCCGCAGTAGCCATCCTCAGCAGCACAACCGCGGCCACAGGGGCAGACGGCAAAGCGGCAGTAAACATAAAAGGCGGCATGGAAGGAAACACCACAATTCGTATCTCGGCCCCGGGGCTTGCAGAAGCTGCCACCGGCATCTCAGTAGTGGGGGACACAGACGGAGACGGAATCCCTGATGACGGGGACGGAAGCGGCACAGCCGGGGACAACCGCTGCACAGGGGGCAATAGTGCAAACTGCGACGACAACTGCCGCCTGACCGCAAACAGCGGCCAGCAGGACACGGACAATGACGGATACGGCAACATGTGCGACGCCGACCTGGACAATGATGGCTTTGTGGGAATTTTTGACTTCAACATCTTCAAAGCTGCGTGGTTGACGACTCCATCAAGTGCCGACTGGAATGCCGACGCTGATTTTGATGGTGACGGCGTTGTGGGGATTTTCGATTTCAATATCTTCAAAGCCCGCTGGCTGACCAGCGCCCCCTGGGAGTAGAAAGAGGCGCGGGCTCCCCCGCCCCTGGCGGTAAACCGGCATAATGCCACCTGGCGGAAGTGATTGAAACGGTTCAGGCGGGAATTAAACCGCCTGAACCTTCCCTGCTAAAGAGGCATCTTCTTTTTCGGCACATCGCCGTACATCACGAAGTGCGTCAACCCGTTGGCTGTCTTCGCACATTTCATGTGATAGGAGATCGCTGCCTTTGCATTCGCCTTTTTCTCAGACGTCTTTGTCTTTTTCAATATTCGTCACCTCCTTTCCCTTGAAGATTCAGGATATTCTGCGCCTCTTTATGATCGCCACTGATAAATACGCGGACTCCGGCGGCGGCGCGCCGTTCAGCATATCATAAACCGCCTCGCCGTCAAGCCCTATGCGCCTTACAAGAAACGCCTCCTCAGGCTCTACCATCTTTACCGTTTCAACAAGCACGGGCAGCCTGTTGTTGACCTTCATAAACACTGTCGTCGGATGCCTCTGTATCAGGTCGGCGGCAGCAGCCGGGTCGCGGGGCATTTCATAGACCCCGAAGTTTCCTTTCTTTATACTCAGCGGGACCCCGAGCATGGATGCGGCGGCGTTTATGGAGCTTATGCCCGGAATGTGGCTCACCTGCACCCCCACGGCGCGCAATTTCTCAGTTAGGTAATTCGACGTGCTGTAGATGGTGGGGTCGCCCTGTGTTACATAGGCCACGCTTTTGCCCTGTTCGACCATGCCCTTTATCTCTTCGGCAAGGCGCGTGTACTTTCTTGCCAGTTCCTCCCTGTTGTTGGTCATGGGAATGTAGCACATATGTATCTTTGATGCATCAATGTAATGGAGTATGACCTCCCTTGCCACGCTCCTGCCCTGCTCATTCGACTGGGGAACCACCACAATGTCCGACTCCTCGAGTATCCTCTTTGCCTTGACAGTGATAAGCTCATGGTCCCCGGGACCGAGTCCGAGGGAATAGACTGTTTTATTCATGGCCGTTCCCCCCGGAATATCCTGTTGAGGTGTACCGCGGCATCAAATGCATTGATCCCCGGCCTTGCAAACTCAAGCTCATCAACCTTTATAAACTTCGCCTTCAGTGATTTATAAAAAGGCCTCTCACCCGGCGGGACCGGTTTTTTGTTCATGGGGCCCACCTGGTATATGTAGAAATCCGGTCTCAACTGCAGTACCTTTTCAGTAGAGATAACGGCGTGTTTCCTGTCGATCTTCACTATGTTCCTGCCGCCTGCCGCACGGACAATGGATGTCACTATGCTCTTTTCTCCGGCCACCCTCAGGGGCTCTGCCATGACTTCGTAGATTACGGTCGGCTCTGTCGGCAGGGGTCTGATGTCTGCAAGCCTTTTTTTCAGCCTGAGTATCAGTTTTTCAGCCCTCTCCCTTTTTCCAAGCATGCCGCCTATCTTTCGAATCTTAACAAGGATTTCATCGAGCGTCACGGGATTGTAATAAAAGATGTCAGCCTTTACCCTTTGCTTCATCTCCTCGGGGAAGGCCCTTTGCGAGCCTGCTATTATGAGATCAGGTGCAAGCGCGTTCAGCAGCTCGATGTTCGGCCTCAGATGCGAACCGACTTTTACCGTATTTTTAACGGCATGGTCGCTGCGCGTTGTACCGACGATCATGTCCCGTGCCCCGAGCTCAATGAGTATGGGGCTTACCGCCGGGTAGAGCACCGCTATTCTCTTGTATGACCATGCGCTGGACGCGGGAAACGCTATGAGGCACAGCGTTATGCCGGTCAGCAGCAGTTTGACACGCAGCCGGAATTTTGCCCTCTCCGCCGTGTTTCTTCCGTGTTCCGGTTTTTTTATCATGTTACATTTCCTCCGTATAAACAAACATCCTTTCATCCTGCTCCGCAAAGCCCACCCTGACGCCGAATACTTCGGAGAGCCTCCCGGCGGACAGACCGTCCTTTTTCATATCATACAGCAGGCGCCCCTCCCTGAACAGGAGAAACCTGCTGAAGTGCTGGATTGCAAACGACAGGTCATGGATCACCACTATGATAATCTTTTCCTTCCGGATGCGCCTGAAAATATCCACGATCTTTATCTGGTGCAGTATGTCTACGCCGCTGAAAGGTTCATCAAGGAGGAATATGTCTGTATCCATATTCATCACCCTTGCAAGGAGAACCCTCTGCTTTTCACCCCCGGACAGGGCATTGAAGAGCCTGTCCCTGAGGTGAAATACGTCGAATCTCTTCATCACCTCTTCAGTGCAGGCGATGTCCCCGCCGGAATACATCCGGCCGTCCGAATGTATAAACCTGCCCGTAAGCACGACGTAGAATGCGTCAAAGGGCATGTTAAGCGCCGCCTCCTGCGGCAGGAAACCGATCCGGCGGGCGCTTTCCGCCTGCGCCATTTTCTTGAACGGCATTCCATCGATACTGTAGCCGCCTGTAAATTCCAGCAGGCCGGCCATCACATTGAGGAAGGTGGACTTGCCGCTACCGTTGTTGCCGAGCACTGCGATCATGTCTCCCTTCCCGATGTCCAGACCATCCACCTCCAGGGTGAAATTCCCGAGTCCCGCCCTTATGTCTTTAAGCTCAATTAAAATAGAAAAGCTCCTTTCTCCGCTTTATAAGGAGGTACAGAAAGAACACCCCCCCGATCGAGGATGTTATCACGCCCACGGGCAGTTCCTGCCCCCCCTGAAGAATCGTCCTTGCAATCAGGTCCGTGGCCATCATGAAGGCGGCTCCGCCCGCAAGTGATGCCGGCAGCAGGTATGACGCCTTTACAAGATTGCCGAGCCTCAGTATGTGGGGGATGATAAGCCCCACAAAACCTATGATGCCTGCGTAGCCCACACTGAAGGAGGTGAGCAGCGCCGCTGCAAAAAACAACTTCTTTCTCAGCCTGTTGACATCCACGCCTGTTGAAGAGGCCGTGGTGTCGTCAAAGCAGAGGATATCAAGCCTGAGGTAATCCCCCCTGACCGACAGGAAGGATACGCAGATAACCGCAAAGAGTATCAGGTCCTTTAAAGGCGTGGCGGCCTGGAACCCTCCCATGAGCCAGAATATTATGGAGCTTACCGCGTCATCGCTCAGAAATTTCATAAAGCTTATGGTTGCAGAGGCAAATGTGCTCAGCACTATGCCGGCCAGCAGCATCGTGATCGGCTGGATCCGTCCCCTGTAGGAGGCTATGCGGTAAACGAGGTACAGGCCCGCAATCCCCCCTGCCAGCGCAAAGAGCGGGAGGTACGGCATAAGCCCCAGCATGATCGCTGTCACGGCGCCCATTGCGGATGAGGCCGAGACACCGGTTGTGAATGAATCCGCAAGCGGGTTTTTCATTACATACTGGAAGAGGACGCCGCTCAGCGCAAGCGCGGCCCCCACCAGCCCCGCGAGAAGAACCCTCGGGAGCCGCACATCAAAGAGTATGTTCCTCTCCATCTCGGACATGCTGAGAAGGTCTATCTTTACCGCGCCTGCCGAGATTGCGGCTATAAATGCGAGTGCAAGGGCTGCCGCCAGGATAAACCTCATCCCTCGACCCTCCCCACTGCCCTCAGGGCGGTGACAAAGAACGCGGCTGCAAAGCCGAGCATAAGCAGGAAATAGGACATGTTCACATCCCCGCCGGTAAGGGTTGCCCTTATCACCTTTGTCGAATAGGTAAGCGGCAGCGCATAGACCAGCCACTTAAACACGGCCGGCAGTTTGTCTACGGGAAAGAATGTCCCGCTCAGAAAGATCATGGGGGTTATCACGAATGTGTTGACCGTGGCCTGGTCCCCGTGGTCCTTTACGAGCATTGCTATGGTGATGCCGAGAGTTGTGAACAGGAATGTATGGGTCAGTATGGCAATGAAAAACATGGGGCCCACTATCAGCTTCACGCTGAAGATGACGGAGTATACAAATATAAGGACTGTGCTCAGAAGGCCCTTGAACATGCCGTAGGCAGCCTCACCGAGGACAATCTCCACGTGGGATATCGGCGCAATCAGGTATTCATCAAATACGTGGAAATAAAACCTCGTTATGTTCAGTTCCTGGGCGATGCCGTAGCTCTGGTTAAGGCTGCTCATGGTTATAAGCCCCGGTATCAGAAAGGTTATGTAGGGAAGCCCGTTCACCGCCACCCTGTCGCCGAATCCCCAGCCGAATGCGATCAGGAACAGGAGCGGCGAGAGCGAAGATGCCAGTATCTGCTTCTTTGCCCGTTTCCTGAAGACGTTCAGCTCCCTGTAAAGGATACCCCTGAAACCGTTAAACATTAAAAAACCTCCTCCGGCTTTCCTGAAATAAGGCCGTGGATGAACCCGGAGAATTCAAACATTTATCCTCTTCCCCGTGAGTTTTATAAACACATCCTCAAGCGTTACCTGTCTTATCTTGCAGGCATGTCCGCATTCCTTCAGCCGCGTGAGGGCATCGTCCTTTGAACTGAAAAACTCCTCTTCTATCCGGTCCTCTAAAAATAGCTCCAGCACATATCTGCCCATATCCTTCTTCAGATCGTCAGGGGAGCCCTCGGCAATAATCCTGCCCTTGTCGATAATGTACGTGCTGCGGCAGAGTTTCTCCGCCTCTTCGATATAGTGAGTGGTCAGCAGGATCGCCATCCCCTTCCGCTGATTTATCTTCAGTATCAGATCCCATATGTTCTTCCGTATCTGCGGGTCAAGGCCGACCGTAGGCTCATCAAGGAAGAGTATCTTCGGCCCGTGAAGCAGCGCCCTCACAAGCACGAGTCTCCTTTTCATGCCGCCTGAAAATGTCTTGACCTGCCTGTGCCCGTACTCCCTCAGCCCCGCAAATTCAAGGGCCTCCTCTATCTTTCCCCTTCTCTGTTTCTTTGGTATCCCGTAGAGTATGGAATGCAGGTACAGATTTTCATAAGCGGTAAGGTCCCTGTCGACGTTGCTCTGCTGCGGGACAACCCCTATACACCTCTTTGCATCCCTCGGGTGGGTGAAAAAATCCCGGCCGTAATAGTATATTTCCCCCGCGGTGGGTTTTATAAGCCCTGTGAGCATCTTGATAGTGGTTGTCTTCCCCGCGCCGTTCGGCCCGAGAAGGCCGGTAAAATCACCTTCCCGTATATTAAGCGCAATCCCGGCCAGGGCCGTCTTTTTGCCGAATTTCTTGACGAGTCCACGTGCCTCAAGTACATTTTTCACCTGTTCAGCTACTGCCACAGAAATGCTCCTGTCAGAAATATCAGTACCCCTCCGAAGACCATAATATAGTCAAACATGCTGTATCTCAGGATAATCAGCCCTGTTACGGTAGCAATTATTATAAGCAGAGAGACCGTATCTGTCAGTATCACCCATGAGTCGCCTGTCTGAAATGCCTTGTGCAGATTGTTCAGCAGGTACAAGGGCTGCCGCGGGGACTTTTCGATCTTCTCCATGACTCCCTCCCGGGGGTGAATCACATAAGTCGTCCTGCCGTGGGAGCCGTAGAGGAACTCCACTGTCCTGCCGTCACGTATCCTTATGACGGTCGGGTCATCGGCCCTGCCTATCTGTTTTTTGTAATAATCGATGAACGACGTCATCATCCTGATATCAGAGACAGGCACTTCATAAACGGTCTTCGCCCTTGATATAAAGTATCCGAAATACTTTCTGTGGTTCAGGAGTATCCCGGTGATACAGTAGAAAATGATGAAGGCGGCCAGCAGGAGGCCGCCCCATCTGTGTATCTTCCGCATAATGCGCACTGTCTTTGAATCAAGCCGCGGCATCGGTTACAGCTCGAATTTCTCAAGCATCCTGACTATACTCTTGATGAATATACTGTTCACCTCGGGGTAGAATCCAAGCCCCTTGTAATATTGCCGGCCTTTATAACCGACCGTAGTGGCGCCGGTTGCAAAGCCCTGTCTCTTCATCTCGAGTGACCATGAAAGCTCTCCCTCTTCATCAGGTTCAGCGCCCATTATGTCGTTCATGATATGGTCGCCGGCAACATACATGAAGGGGATGAATTTTATCCTTTTTACCTTGCAGGCCTTTGCACTCGCAAGTGCCTCTTCCTTGGATGTTATTCCCTCGACGCTCCCGAGGAATGTATTGTCGAATTCCACGGAAAGCAGCCTCGCAAGGCCGAGATATGTTGAATTGCTTCCAACGGCTGTCTCGCCGGTGCCGTGAGCGGCAAGGACGTTGCATCCCTTGCCTGAGGGCAGCAGGTCCCGTTTCAATGCCTCCGCCACTGTCCTCATATCCCACCAGTACTGAAGGAGCGGCTCGCCCACCTCGATCCTCAGGTTAAAGTCCCTGAATGTCTCTCTCAGGCCTTCAACCATTCTGAGCACACTCTCATACTCTATACCTGGGAAGATATGCAGGGGCTGAACCACTATTTTTCTGTAGCCTTCGTCCTCAAGGTTCGATACGACCTGTGCAAGGCTGCGGTACCTCTTTTTAATACCGGCTTCCCTGAATTTCCTGTTTGCCCTCTCGCGCACTATCTCGGAAGTGAACGCCCAGCGCACCTCGTAGTTTCTGTATTTCTCAGGAAGCTCCCTCCTGAGCTGTTCTTCAAAGAAATCATAGGTCGCCTGCGCCTTTGTGGTTGTTCCGAAGGCCGCGATCACTATGGCCGGCTCCTTTTTGAGCGTCATGGTCTTGAGCATGGAAAACGCGCTCCCCGTAAAGGCAAAGAGCATCAGGACGGTTAAGGCAACTATGCGTCTGTTTTTCATGGAAATATCTCCTTTGTTTTTTGAGTGTTTTGTGTCTTCTGTTCAGGGCCCGATGCAGGATACATCCATGAATTACGGGGGAATAATAGAAAAAAGACTGAAAACCGAAAGCAGCATCACATCACCTCCCTCGAGGAAATTCCGAACGGACAGGTCTTCCGGCTCAGGTCATTGCAACACCTCACGGCATTGCATCCTACTCGCCCGCCTTCCCGGCCTCTCCGGCCAGTGGCTCAGGCAGTCTTCAGTGCCTGTTACCTCGTTCCTGCCGATAACCGTTCACTGACAACTGCCGTGATATGGGCTTTCGTTCCCTTTACGGCTGCGGGGCAGCGGGGGACTCTCACCCCTCTTCCCTGACATCCGGTCCGCAGTGGTTTTTTATTGTTTTTTCGTTTTTAACACCTCCTTGATCTTTTTTATTCTCTCATTATATTCGCGACACTTCTCCTCATGTTTCTCCTGCATCTCCCTTGACTTAATCCCGCCGATATGCACGGATGACTTGTTGAATGTAAAATCAAAAAGTTCTTCCTCGTCCCTCAGGCATTCTTTTATAAACTCCTCCTCCCTCACGAGTTCCTCAACCGTCATATCTTCAAGATTTTTTTGTTTTTTCACTTTAACCTCCCGTTAGGTTGCATCAAAACCACCGCCCGGCGGGAGAGCCTGCCGGGAAGGCTTTATCCGTGATACCTTCAGGGACTACCCCGCACGGCATATTTAGTAACCCCTCCCGTCCTCCCTTAAAACCCTTGAACCCCTGAACCCCTGAACCTTGAACCCTGAACCCTGACCCCTGAACCGGCAACCCTTGAACCTCAAACAGGGTTTTCCGGCAGGGTCTCATGCCACTTTGTGCCACCTCAAGGACCAATGTCAATTCCCCCGTGCCTCCGTTACAATGCTGAAATTCCGGACCCCTGCAAGCCTGACCTCGTCAATCACCTTCATAAGCAGGCCGACACTTGCATCCCTGTCAGCCCTGATACGCAGGGGAGTGTCTTTCCCGCCTGTTAAGCCCTCCGTTACAGCCTCCTTAAGCCCGTTGAGTCCCACTTCCCTGCCCATAAAGAAAATTCTGCCCTGCCTCGTGATCATTACTGTCTTTATCCGCTGCTGCTCCGTGACCGCGGTCTTTGATTCCGGCAGCTTTATCCTGACGGCCGGCTCCCGGATCAGACTGGAGGTAAGCATGAAGAACAGCAGCAGCAGGAAGACCACATCCACCAGAGGTGCGATGTTCATATACGAATGATTATATCTCCTGCGCTCAAACTCCATCCCTGCACCTCATATACAGGCTCGTGGTTATCTCTTTCAGTACAAAGGCTATCTCGTCAGCCTGTTTCTCAAGGTAATGATGTCCTACATGGACGGGTATTGCCACAAGAAGCCCTGCCGCCGTGGTGACGAGCGCCTCCCAGATACCTCCGGCGAGCATGGAAGGATTGACGCTCGTGCTTTCAGCTATGACCATGAATGCCTTTATCATTCCGATAACCGTTCCGGTGAGTCCAAGCAGCGGGGTGATCGTTGCAATCACTCCGAGCCAGCTCAGGCCGCGCTCTATCTCCCTTACCTGCCTTGTGCCGGTTACCGAGAGTTCCTGCTCGTCACAGCCGTGTTCCAGCCCTTCGAGGACGGGCAGCAATATCGGCGGCCTGATACTCACGAGGTCGCTGACCGGCCTTTCAATAATCTTCAGAACCCTCCTGTACCGGAGCGCCTTGTTGATGAATATTGCAAACCCCGCTACCGAGCATAACAGTATGGGATACATCAGAAATCCGCCTTTCAGGAAAAAATCGATCATCAGTTACCTCTGTTCAAGGACAAATCTTACGGCCAGCAGGGTCTCCGACCTTACGGGTATACCGTTTTCTCTGGCGGGAAGAAAGACAGACCTTCTGACCGCCTCCATCGCCTCCCTGTCAAATCCGAAGCCTGCCTTCTCCACAACCTCTGCATCAACAAGCCTTCCCGCCTCGTCAATAACAAGCCTCAGCAGGACCCTGCCTTCCCTTCCCAGCCTCCTTGCCATCCGGGGATACGCGGGGACAACACGCTTCAGGAAGCGCGGCCCGTCGGCAGAGCCGAACTCTGCTGCACGGTAGTGTTTCCCTGACGAGGCGCTGACCGGTATCGCATCCTGTCCGGGCGTCCCGGCCGGATCCTCCACAACCCCGGCTTCGGCGGACGGCTCCTCCTGAAGAGTGTCTCCCCGCACGTCGCCGGCGCCGGCGGCATCACCGCCTGTGTACTGGTCCGCGCCTTCTTCTGCGGCGGTTTGTATATCCTCTGTCGCGGTCTCTGCCGCATCTCTGACCGGCTCCCTGTCTGCTGCCGTTGTCCTACCTGCCTTTTGCCGTAGAATTTTCACCCTCGGCTTTTCTCCTGTTGTTTCGCCCCGCCCCGTTGTCTCTTTTTTTGCAACGCTCTCTTTTGCCGGCCGGGACGTCACGTGCTCCGCGGCGCCGGCAGGGGCCGCGCTGCTTTGATCCTCGATTATGGATATTTCCATGTCACCGGCCCCATGCCCTGAAAGAGACATTCGTGTTGCCGGGAGGGGGATTGAGAGTATTAATATATGTACCACCACAGAAATCAGCATGCCCTGATTTTTTATCATTCGTCCTGGCCGCCATGTCCGTCCGATACCCCTGCTGATCGAACCAGTCTCCTTTTTCAGCATTTGAAGAAGCATCGAACACATCTCATGCAACATAAAGCACTTCCCCGGACCTGTCCGTCGCAACAGACACAGCTCCGGCGGAGCGGTATTACGGGCAGAGCCGCACGGCTACGGTATAAGATTGAATATGGAAAACTGAAGGAATGAAACCATTGACAGGCTGCACACCTCCCTCGAGATTTCCGAACGGACAGGTCTTCCGGCTCAGGTCATTGCAACACCTCACGGCATTGCATCCTACTCGCCCGCCTTCCCGGCCTCTCCGGCCAGTGGCTCAGACAGTCTTCAGTGACTGTTACCTCGTTCCTGCCGATAACCGTTCACTGACAACTGCCGTGATATGGGCTTTCGTTCCCTTTACGGCTGCGGGGCAGCGGGGGATTTTCACCCCTCTTCCTCACATCCGTTCGCGCCTGCATGAGGAAAGTCCTCTTCGGCAGACTCATAATTCAAACATATCCGTTTCTCAAATGTCAATCGGTGGCTTTTACAGGGGCATAAAACTTCGCCGGCGTGCTCTGCAGCCCTTTATGCCATATTAAGGCTAATTGTGACATGTCACACTAAAATCATCTCTTCCACAAACATGTATCCCCCTCTTAACTGCTTGTATTGACAATAAATATTCAAAATTCATTTTTTCTCTTTCCTTGGTATATTTTTTGCTTTTATCAATTTAATATTGCATAAAGCAGGCGGGAGAGCCCGCCGTAAAACCGTGTTTGAGGTTCAGGGGTTGCCGGTTCGCGGTTCAAGGGTTATAAGGCGGGGGGAAAGGAATCGCGGCTAAAGCCTTTCCTGCGGGCGATAGTTTAATGCAACTGAAAACTTATCCATTGATTTTTAAAGGAACAAATTCGGGAGGTATGTCATGAAGGTCTTCAATATCCCCAAAAACTTTTTTACATCACTTGTTTTTGCTGTCTTGTTATTTGTACTTACGCCGACCGGTTATGCCGGTGCAGATTATGCTCATACAAGTGCATCTTACGTGGCGGATGGATACTATGATTCAGAAACAGGCATCGACTATGCACATGCGTCCAATCTACCATCGGGAAATATTATCG
>WFVK01000087.1 GCA_015491705.1 Nitrospirota bacterium
AGTGTAAGGTGAAGACTGATGAATTGTCGTACAGGCATTGATCTGTATAAACGGGCCGGGAATATTATTCCGGGCGGCACCCATCTCCTGTCGAAGAGGCCGGAGATATTTCTACCGGAGCAGTGGCCTGCATACTACAGCAGGAGCAAAGGGGTGGAGGTCACGGACCTTGACGGCAACGTATTTATCGATATGAGCATATGCGGGGTGGGCGCATGTATCCTGGGCTATGCAGACCCGGATGTTGACGCGGCGGTTAAGGCGGCTGTTGATAATGGTAGCATGAGCACCCTTAACTGCCCTGAGGAGGTTGAACTCGCCGAACTGCTGTGTGAACTTCATCCATGGTCGGACATGGTGAGATTCGCAAGGGGCGGTGGTGAGGCAATGTCTGTTGCCGTCCGTATTGCGCGCTCTGCAACAGGCAGGGACAGGGTCGCCTTCTGCGGCTATCACGGCTGGCATGACTGGTATCTTGCAGCCAACCTCGCGGGCGGCGGCAATCTGGACGGCCAGTTGCTTCCCGGCCTCGATCCGGCCGGCATACCGCGTTCCCTGCGGGCCACGGCAGTGCCTTTCAATTATAATCAGCCCGAATCACTTGAGGCTGTCGCCGGTGAGCATGGCAGAGAACTCGCTGCAATTATAATGGAGCCCGTGAGGCACACGGAGCCGGAGAAAGGATTTCTGAGACATGTCAGGGAGACCGCCGACAGGACAGGCGCTGTTCTGATCTTTGATGAAGTCACCTCGGGATGGAGAATGAATATCGGAGGCATACACCTGTCATATGCTGTAACCCCGGACATTGCGGTTTTTGCAAAGGGGATAAGCAACGGCTATCCCATGGCGGCAATAACGGGGATCCGGCCCGTGATGGAGTCCGCACAGAAGACGTTTATGAGCAGCACTTACTGGACTGAAAGAATCGGCCCTGCCGCAGCACTTGCAACAATAAAAAAAATGCGCTCGCATAATGTGCCGGAACATCTGAAGCGTATGGGGGATTTCGTCAGGAAGGTGTGGAGACAGGCTGCTGATGCCCACGGCCTGAGGATAAGTATCAGGGGCATACCCCCCCTCAGTATATTCTCCTTTGATTATGGAGAAATATCACAGGAAATGCATACACTCTTTACACAGGAAATGTTAAACCGGGGCTTCCTGTCCTCAAAGGCCTTTTATGCGACTTATGCCCACATGGAAGAACACGTTTGCGACTATGAAAGGGCCGTCAGGGAAGTCTTTAAGACAATCGCCGATGCGGTGGAGAAAGACAGTATACATGAGTTGTTGCGCGGGCCGGCAGCTCACACGGGATTTAAAAGACTGGCATGATAAGGGATAAAACGGCATTGCAGTGCCTCACGGATGCACTGGCGGACGCCCTCAGACTCCACCAGGCCGGCAGTCTTGCAGAGGCGGAATCGCTTTATCTCCGGATACTGGAGGCTGATCCGGAATATGCCGATGCGCTTCACCTGCTCGGCCTGATTGCATACCAGAGAGGCGACAACATGCAGGCCGTAGAGTATATGGAGAAGGCCGTTACAATAAACTCGTCTGCATCCATCTATCATAATAACCTGGGTAGCGTGTTTATGAACCTGAAGGAAACCGAAATGGCCGTCCGGTGTTTCAGAAAGGCCATTCTCTTAAACCCTGATTATGTCGAGGCATACAATAACATGGGTAATGCACTGCAAAGACAGGGTGAGAATAAAAATGCCGCGGAACACTATATGAAAGCCGTGGAGCTCAAGCCCGATTATGTTATAGCGATCAATAACCTTGCCAACCTGCTGAAAGAAGAGGGCAGGCTGAATGAAGCGATCATGCATTACCGGAGGGCCGTAAAACTGCAACCGAATATTGCAGATACTCATTTCAATCTCGGCAACGCCCTGAAGGAAATGTGTGACTTGCAGGAGGCTGATGAGCATTACCGCAAGGCAATATCAATCAATCCTGATTTTGCAGAGGCATATAATAATCTCGGCAATATCCTCAGGAAACGGAAAAGATATGATGAAGCCGCAGCTTGCTACCGCAAGGCAATATCAATCAATCCGGATTTTGCAGAGGCATATGCCAACCTGGGCGATACTTACAGGGAACAGGGGGTATTTGAAGAAGCCGTGCGGCAGTGCAGCAGGGCCATAGATTTGAACCCGGATTTTGAACAGGCCTATATCAATCTCGGCAATACATTTCTTGATAAGGGCGATCTGCGAAAAGCCGAGGAACAGTATAACAAGGCTGTTGCACTTAAGCCGGATTCAGCCGATGCCCATTACAACAGGGGGCTTGTGTTGCTTATGAGAGGCGAGTTTGAAGAAGGCTGGAAAGAGTATGGATGGCGATTTAAAAGCGCGGAGATATACGGGGACATCGGTTGCCGCAATACGGATATACCCCAATGGGACGGTTCACCGCTTGACGGCAGGACCGTCCTGGTGATGTCCGAGCAGGGAGTGGGCGACCATATTCAGTTTGTCCGTTATATACCGCTCATAAAGGCATCGGGCGGCAGGGTTATATATGAATGCAGCAGGAGTCTCATCAGGCTGTTTGAAAATTTCAAAGGAATAGATGTTCTTTCGGAATCACCGTATGACCCCCCTGGCGGGGAAAGACCCGACGTGTGCATCTCCCTGTTGAGTCTTCCCGCCGTGTTCGGTACAACCATTGACACGATCCCTGCCGACATCCCCTATCTGTCCGTTGATCAGTATGCGGCAGGACAATGGAAACACCGTATTAAGAGTGATGCATTCAAGGTCGGGCTGGTGTGGGCGGGCAATCCTGCACACAGGAATGACCGCAACAGATCCTGCAGGCTCCGGGATTTTGAACCGTTGCTGGGGATACGGGGGATCGAGTTTTTCAGTCTGCAGAAGGGCGTAACGTGTATGGATGAGGACAAGGCCTCCACTGCATCGCTGCATCTTGCCGATACAGCGGAATATCTCGGGGATTTTTACGATACGGCCGCCGTGATAGAAAATCTTGACCTTGTGATATCTGTTGATACAGCCGTCGCTCACCTCGCCGGGGCACTGGGCAAACCGGTATGGACCCTTCTGCCTTTTGTTCCGGACTGGAGGTGGATGCTGAGACGTGAAGATACCCCGTGGTACCCGACAATGCGCCTGTTCCGCCAGGAGAGACACGGAGACTGGGGTTCTGTAATGAAAAAGATTGTCAGTGAACTGACCTTGATGCAGCATAAAGGGGCGGGAGAGAGTGCCGTAAAACCTCCGGGCTCTCCCGCCTCCCGGCATGAAAAAAATATGCAAATCAAAAGGAGCCCGATATGAGTGATGAAAGCAAGCTTGACATGGACTTTGTAGATCTGGATGAATTCGTCCCTCTTCCCAGACAAAGCAGTATGGAAGCCGGCAGCATGGAAAAACTTTTACGGAAAAACCTGAAAAAACTCTCCAGACACCATCCTGAACTGGTGGAAATCATAGAG
>WFVK01000088.1 GCA_015491705.1 Nitrospirota bacterium
CTGCCCCTCTTAACCTAAGAGGGGGGATTAAGGGTGTTACCTCCTCCCCTTAAGTTAAGGGGAGGCCGGGAGGGGTTACTAAATATACCGTGCTGAATATTTCCTCAGGGAATCGCAGATAAAGCTTTTCCGCCGGGCTCTCCGGCATGAGGGCTATGGTGTTATGCAACTGTAAGGGTGAGATACAGGTGGATAAGGTGAATAAAAGGATGCGGATTCTGCATACGGAATGGTCGGACGGTCTCGGCGGACAGGAAAAGAGGGTCCTCTCGGAGGCCGCCGGCCTGCTCGACAGGGGACATTACGCTGCGATTGCTTGCAGGCAACATGCAATGATAAAAGACGAGGCCCTGAAACTCGGCATCGATATACATATACTGCCTTTTAAAAAACTGTATGACATATCAAGTATTATAAGACTGACGGGACTGTTGAGAGATAAGAAATTCGATGTCGTCAATACGCACAGCGGGGTGGATTCATGGATAGGGGGCATAGCCGCGAAGTTTGCCGGGATACCCCTGCTCGTCAGGACAAGGCATCTCAATCTCCCTCTCAGGAGAAATCCGCTCAACTTCATACATTACCTGCCGGACATGTACATAACATGCGGGGAAGATATGCGCAATAATCTCATCACCCGCTGCGGTTTCCCCCGCGGCAGAGTGGTAAGCATTCCTACGGGCATCAGCATTGAACGCTTCAGCACGGGAAGAAACAGGAAGGCCGGGCTGAAATACGGGATTGATGCGGGCTGTCCTGTTATAACGAATGTCGGAATCCTGAGGAGCGTCAAGGGACATGAGGTTACGCTGAAGGCGGTGAAGACCGTGGTTGAATCCGTTCCGCACGCCAGATTCCTGATAGTGGGCGACGGCCCGAGGAGGGAGGCGCTTGAGAGCCTGGCGGCCGGCCTCGGGATTTCCGGGCATGTGATATTCACCGGTTTTGTCGAGGACATACCCGGTATATATTCTTTTTCTGATGTGGCTGTTCTCAGCTCATGGTCCGAAGGGCTTCCGCAGAGCGTGCTTCAGGCAATGGCGGCGGGGGTGCCTGTTATTGCGACAAGGGTGGGGGGCGTCCCCGAGGTCGTTATCCATGGAAAGACAGGGATGCTTGTTGAACCGGGTGACCATAAGGCCCTTGCACAGGGTATAATAAAGCTGCTCGGGGATCACAGGCTTTCCATGCAGCTTGCTGAAAATGCAAGGGATACTATTGTGAGAGAGCATTCCCTCGCTCACATGATTGACAGGATAGAGAGCCTTTACGAGAGGCTGTTAAGACAGAAACAGGCTGGAGGGAACCTCGATGCTGCATAAGACGGGCGCGCCGCGGTTTTATGCAACTGTAAGCTTGATGCTATGAAAATGACCGTTCTTCATACGGAAACCCTCAAGAGATGGGGAGGCCAGCAGAACCGGGTTGTTACGGAAGCAGCCGGCCTGAATAAAAAGGGGCATAATGTCATTATTGCATGCCACAGGGGCAGTGTCATTGCTGAAAAGGCCAGAGAGAAGGGCATAAAGGTCTATGAAGTCAACATGGTGAAGCAGGCGCATGTGTCCACCATCCCCAGGCTCATGAGCATCATGAAAAAGGAAGGCGTGGATATAGTGTCCACACACAGCTCCGTCGACAGTTGGGCAGGGGGGCTCGCCGCCAGGCTTTCGGGCAGGCGCCTCGTGAGATTCAGGCACAATCTCTACCCTATCGGCAGGGACCCGCTCACAAGGTTTATCTATTCCATACCCGACAGGATTATTGTCATCAGCAACGCGGTCAGGGACGTGCTTGCAGGGTGCGGACTGAAGAAGGAGAGACTGGTTACAATAACAAGCGCCGTTGATGCGGGAAGGTTCGATCCCTCGGTCCCGGACCTCAGGGATGAGCTGGGGATATCAAGGGACACAACGGTCATAGGCAATACATCCACGTTTACAGAGGTGAAGGGGCAGGAGGATCTCCTTCAGGCGTTTAACATTATAGGCAGGAACATCCCCTGTGTTTTGCTGTTTGCAGGCAGCCTGGAAGAGCCTTTTAAGAGCCGGTATCTTTCGTATGTAGACCCGGGGTTCAGAGACAGGGTTGTGTTCCTGGGCCACAGGGATGATATCCCCCGGGTTTTAAAGACAATAGATATATTCGTCTATCCTTCCCTGCTCGAAGGGCTCGGAACGGCGCTCCTTGAGGCCATGGCAATGGGAAAGACCGCGGTGGTGTCGGATATACCCACATTCAGGGATTTCATCGAGGACGGGGTCAACGGGCTGTTTTTCAGGGTCAACGACCCGGGTGACCTTGCTGAAAAGGTGCTCTCCCTTATGAGGGATAAAGACCCCGGCAGGCGGTTGGGCGAAAACGCAAGGGCGACGGTACTTGAAAGATTCGGTATTGACAGAATGGTGGACCTGACAGAGTCTCTTTACATGGAGGTGCTGAATGCTGTATGATTCCATTCCCGTTGTGATGTATCATCATGTATCAACCGTTGGCAGTGAGCTTAATGTTCATCCGCAGGTCTTTGAGGAGCAACTGCGGGCGTTGTCCGTTAAAGGCTGGAAGACCCTTTCAGGGGATGAGTTTCTCTTCTTTATCGAGCACAGGAAGGAAAGACCGAAAAAGTGCGTTCTGCTCACCTTTGACGACGGTTTTGCTGACAACTATGTCTATGCATACCCCCTGCTGAAAAAATTCCATATGAAGGCCGTGCTGTTCGCAGCCGTGGATTTTGTGGAGGACAGGGACATAAAGAGGGATTCATTTGTCCCCCTGCCGCACAATGACGCATGGAAGCTGGCCCTGACGGAAAGGCGTTCCGAGGTTATGTGCACGTGGAAAGAGCTCAGGGAAATGGACGGCTCCAGGGTGTTTGACGTCCAGTCCCACGGCATGTCGCACAGGACACCGGAGTATATGAAGAGGAGAAAATACGAGGAATTAAAGAGGGACCTCTCCGGCGGCAAGTCCGCGCTCGAGGAAAGACTCTCCAAGAAGATAGTACACCTTGCATGGCCGCAGGGCCACTATGACGGCGAAGGGATAGAGATAGCGTATGAGGTGGGCTACAAGGCCCTGTATACAACCGAGCGGGGCGCCAATACGGTGGATAATTTAAGCATGATCAAGAGATTGCCCGTAAAGGGCAGGAACGCAAAATGGCTGCTCGGCAAGCTCCCCATATATTCATCGGTGCTTTTAACCAGGATTTATCTGGCGTTGAGAACAGGGAGATGAGGCACCTCGAAAATGAAGTTGCGCGCGTTGCCTTTAACGGTGCGGTGGAGATGCATTCCTCCATTTCAAGGCTGTGCCGCCTGATAAGGGACAACCCTTCCGTCCTGCAGCCGTTCAGGGATGCCGACGGCGGGGTCAGGGACATACTGTCTTCACAGGGGTTCAGGCTTTATCCGACGGTTAAGAGGACAACGCTGTTCTATGACCCTTCAACGGACTGTTTTTTTAAAATACTTCATCCGCTGAGTCTAAAAAACAGGTTTTTTTTTCTTGTCACGGAGAGGGCGAAATACGTCCATGACATTTCGGAACGATTACTGTCAGGGGGTGTAAAAACCGCAAGGGTGCCGGCATACGGTTCCTTCAAAAAGGGCAGGCTCCCGTTTTTCGCCGTGAAAAGGGTCGAAGGAGAGTCTCTGTACGACATACTGATCAGGGGCCGGAGAAACATCGCCATGTCAGGATACCGAAAGGTCGTTGAGGAAATATCGAGGCTCCACTCCCTCGGGTACTGGCTTGGTGACGCACATCTTTCACACGTCTTTATAAGGGACGGAGAGGTCTCGGGCATTATCGATATCGACGGCATCAGAAAAAACCGTCCCTTCAGGCTCAGCAATCTTGCAAAGGATATTGCCGGATTCAACCATCCCGGGGTCCCGCTCACAGGGGACGGGAAGAAGTCACTGTTTGAATACTACGCGGGTATGCAGAAGATAAAAAACAGAAAGAAATTCCTGCGGATGGTGAAATACTATACGGAGCGGAGATGGAAGGATTAAGCATTATAATCCCTGTTTTCAACAAGATAGAGATCACCCTGAAATGTATCGGGTCCATTAAAAAATACAACAGGGCCTGCGCATATGAAATAATTATCGTGGACAATGGCTCAACAGACGGGACGCGGGCCGTCCTGTCGGAGGATAAAGCCGTCACGTATATCAGGAATGAGGAAAATGCGGGGGCGGCCGGCGGGTTCAACAGGGGCGCCGGAGCGGCGGGGTACGGCATACTCTGCTTTATGCACAATGATGTCTTTGTATTCAGGGATAACTGGACCGCCGCAATATGCGATTTCCTTGCAGGGACCGCAAACACGGGAGTGGCGGGGCTGTACGGCGCAAAGACCATGCGCAGGGACGGCAGTTTCAGGGGAAGGACAATCGTACATGCCGAAAAGGACAATCCCCTGATTCGCAGGCCTTACGAAAAGGTGGCGGTTGTCGACGGCCTGCTCATGGCGGTGCGCAGGCCGGTGTTCGAGAGAATCGGCGGCTATTGTGAAGATTATTCGTTCCATTTTTATGACAAGGATATCTCCCTGAGGGCATTAAGGAGCGGATTTGATAATTATGTCCTGAATATCCCTTTTGAACATGCCTGCGCTGCAACAAGAAGGGATGTAAAGGATGACGACGGCAGGCGTGATGAAGATAAAAAGAGGTTCCTTGAAAAGTGGAGCGGCCGCCTGCCTGCGGATGTGACCGCATGGCATGAGAGGATCGGTTATCTTGTCCCTTTCAACTTTCCAAAGTTTCTTTAGCCTGTTTCTGCTGAATGTTGAAAAAATCAGACAGAATGTCTCGGAAATAATACACAGGGAATTCCCCGGCCGGATGATATGACCGTATCAAAGTGACATTTTTTTGCCTCTCTGTCAAAATTCGTCATGTAAATCAGCAGGTGTCATGAAAATTGGTTTTTTAATCAAGATGTTATTGTATGGCATGAAATTTGCTTATCCAATATATATAGAACAGGAGCAGAAAATGGTGGCCCTGACCAAAAAGGAGATACTTGACGAACTCAGAAAACTGGGGATAGAAAGCCCCGCTGAGCTCAGGGCATTTCTGAAGGAGTACAAGGCGTACTACTGTCTCCTGTCCACGGATAACTTCATGGACCGCAGCCAGAAACAGGCCTGCCTTCAGAGATTAGTCTCCTTTCTGAAGCGTAAAAAAGATTCTGTGATACCGTAGGCTTGACAGGAGCATGGCCCCTCCGAAGCCGATGTATATAATCGCGAGATAGGGTTTCGGCAGCGAAGAGCGCCTCAGTGTCATGCCGAGTGCAACCATTATTATGATTATCAGGTAGCTCTTCCACGGTTGAAATGCAAAGACGCACACCTTTCCCTTTTTCGCCATTATGCGGGTGATGTTTTTATCAACGAGCCTCAGGAAACCGAAGTGATGTATCAGGAGGGCGAGGATTATCCCCGCCGAGCCCAGCCATGCGGCCCTTTGAGCGGCGGTGTGCGAGAGCCATTTGATCGCGAGACCGTTGAGTATCACCCCGACAAGGCTCCATACGACTCCGGAGAGCGCAATCAGAAACCTCCTGTCCACCGCGGGGTCGTATTTCCTGATATCACAGTTCATCTTATCCTCCTCCCGCTTCATGAGAACACCCTGAAGAGCAGAAAGGTCACGCTCATGCCGAGCAGTGCGCCGAGAACAACCTCCCATGGATTGTGTATGCCGGTGCTCACCCTGCTCTGCGCTATGAGGATCGCCATGACGAGCACGAGCAGGGAGGGCATGAAGCTTTCGCTGAGAAAGACAACGGCGACCCATATGGAGAATGAAACCGCTGCATGGCCGCTGGGCATCCCGCCTCTCAGGGGGTCTCCCTTTCCGAAAAACGCCTTTGTTATGACCACTAGTATCAGCACCACCACGAGGGCCACGACGGCTATATCCGATTCCGTGTGCTTTGCAACATGAAGGCCGCTGTAGAAGAAGTTTTTGAGCGGCTCGAAGAGTATCAGGTATCCGATGACAGCCGCGCCCAGTGCGGTTATAAGCACCGCGCCCGCGGCTATGTCCTTGATCTCCTTCGCCCTTGTATCGTATTTCCTGAAGAGGATGTCTATGATCGCTTCAATGGCCGTGTTCAGCATTTCCACTGAAAGCACTATTATGGACAGTATGATTAAAACCGCAAACTTGGACCAGCTAAGGCCGAGGACAAAGGCGAGGATGAGAATAAATATCGCCGCAAAAAAATGATAGCGCATATGGCGCTGTGTCTTTGTGGCGAACAGTATGCCCTCAATGGCGTTATTTGCGCTTTGTATCCATTTCCTTAAGGGCACTGAAAATCTCCTCTTCTTTCTTTCTCATCTTCCGGGCCCTGTAGGCCGAGGCCTCATGCTCGTATCCGTACAGGTGCAGTATGCCGTGAATCAGCAGGCGGTATATCTCTTCATAAACGCCGGTGCCGTTCCGCCTCGCCCGGGATTCAGCCACCGGTACGTTTACGGCCACGTCTCCGAGCACTTTAACGGCGTCTTTCGCTTTAACAGGGATGCCGGCTTCAAAGGAAAGCACATCCGTACTTTTCTTTTTGCCCCTGTAGGAACTGTTCAGTTGCAGCATCTTTTTGTCACCTGCAAGCAGGATGCTCAGCTCGGCTCCGGCATCTCCGGTGTCTTCCATGATTGAGATGATTCGACGGGCTGCTTCTGTTATCTTTGCTTTATTTAATGGTAGACGTCTTTGCTGGTTTTTTACCAATATCTTCATCTTTTATTTCAAAGCCGGGATAATTGATGCGCTTGTGATACATGCTGCTCAGGAGATAGACAAAGTGGGTCTTGATCTCGCGTATGTCTTTGAGTGTCAGCTCGCAGTTGTCCAACTGGCCGTCGATAAAGCAGTGGTTGATAATCTTGTCAACCAGCAAAGAGACCCTTGCAGGGGATGTGTCGGTCAGCACCCTTGAGGCGGCCTCGACCGCATCTGCCATGAGGACGAGGGCCGCAACGCGGCTCTGGGGTTTCGGGCCGGGATACCTGAAGTCTTCCTCCGTAAGGGGGGTGAGGTTGTCATGGAGTTCCTTTGCCTTCTGGTAGAAAAAGGTCTGCACGGATGTGCCGTGATGCTGCTGGATGATGTCTATTATCACCTGCGGCAGCTTGTATTTTCTTGCAAGCTCAACCCCTTCCTTCACATGTGACAGCAGGATGAGGCTGCTCATGCGCGGCGCCAGCTTGTCATGCTTGCTTACGGAGGCCATCTGGTTTTCTATAAAATAATCAGGCATCTTGATCTTGCCTATGTCATGGTAATAGGCGCTCACCCTTGCCAGGAGGGGATTGACCCCCGCGGCCTCGGCGGCGGCTTCGGCCAGGTTGCCCACTATGATGCTGTGATGGTATGTCCCCGGAGCCTCGATCAGAAGCTCGCGCATCAGCGGCTGGTTGAGGTCGAGGAGTTCAAGCAGGCTGATGTCCGTTGTCACGTTGAACAGGTGCTCGAAAAGGGGCAGGAGGGCCGACACAAGCGTTGCAACAAGAATGCCGCTGAAAAGGGCGGCCCCGCATATCGCAATGACCTCGAGGTAAAAGAGTTCCCCCCTGAATATGGTTATCATCAGGGCCGTAAGCATGCCGACCGCGCTGACGGAAAGCCCGGCCCTCCATATGGCCGAACGTCTTTTGCACCTTATGACGCCGAAGGCCGCGGTGAGGCCGGATGCGAACACGTAGACGGGATAAAGGGGGTTGTTGAGCCACATGCCTGCCATAAAACTCGTTATGACCGTAAACAGTATGGCCGTATGGATGTCTATCAGCAGGGCCGCAAGCATCGAGCCGGTTGCAAGCGGAATGGCATAGACGAGCAGAAACGGGTCAATGGCCCCCAGCCATGTTGTAAAGCCTTCAAGCACGAAGTACAGGCCGTGTCCGATCAGGAGATTGCCGGACAGCAGTATCCCCGTCAGTATCATGAGCTTGTAGTCCTGCCTGATCTGGGGCTTGTAGCGCACGAAGTCCTTGTAGAGTATAACCAGCAGCAGCGCTGTTATAAGGGAGGCGCCGGCTGTCGTCTGCACGGAAAAGGCGCTGTTCCAGGCTATCGATGCGGTCAGGAGAGCGGTGAATGATACGAGCAGGAGGGTCTTTACGAGGTCTTCCCTGGTCAGCCGGAACTGCTGTTTTTTCTTGTTCTTGGGCTTAGTATTTTTCATTGCCTGTTCTTACGGCTTTTTTCAAACTTTTCATAAGCCTTTATTATCTCCTGCACAAGCTTGTGCCTTACCACATCCTTTTCGGAAAAGTAAACGAAGCACAACTGTTTTATGCCCTTCAGCAGTTTTTCTATTTCCTTGAGTCCGGATGTCTTGCCGGGCGGCAGGTCGATCTGCGTGGTGTCGCCCGTGATGACGGTCTTTGAATTGAACCCGAGCCTTGTCAGGTACATCTTCATCTGCTCGGAAGTCGTGTTCTGGGCCTCGTCGAGTATTATAAATGAATCATTCAGTGTCCGGCCCCTCATGAATGCAAGCGGCGCTATCTCGATGATCCCCCTGTCAATCAGGCGGTTGACCTTTTCAGCCTCCATCATGTCGAACAGGGCGTCATAAAGCGGCCTGAGATAGGGATTGACTTTTTCATAGAGTGTGCCGGGGAGGAAACCGAGGCTTTCTCCTGCCTCGACGGCCGGCCTTGCCAGTATGATCCTGCTGACCTGTTTTTTGAGCAGGGCGTTTATGGCCATTGCCATTGCAAGATAGGTCTTGCCGGTTCCGGCAGGGCCGATGCCGATGACCATATCGTATTTTTTTATGGCTTCGATATATTTTTTCTGTGTCTCTGATCTCGGAACTATGAATTTCTTCTTTGACGGCACCGGTATGTTGGCGGAAAAGATTTCTTTCAGATGGGAGGCCCCGTCTCCGCCGGAGGAGTGTTTTTTCCGGCCGGCATGGGTAAAGTTCTGCAGGGCGTATCTTATATCTTCAGGGCTTATGTTGAAGCCGTCCGTATTGATCGAGTAGAACTCCCTGATGAACCTTTCGGCGCTGCTGACGGCCTCTCTGTCACCGTGGAGAAACACCTTGCTTCCCCTCATGGATGCCTTGATGCCGAGGACATCTTCCATAGCCTTCAGAGCTGTATCAAGTCTTCCGTATACGGCTGAAAGATTTTTTTCCGCACCTAAATCCAGCTCGTGCTTAACCGTACGCATTCTCCTTTTCCGGTCGATAGGAAACGGGAAGGGTTCCGGGGGATTTATCGCTTCCCGCACTCATGTCTTAACTATAATTCAAGGATATAAAATAAAGCAAGTGAAATTGCAAACCGCCGGCCCCCTAAATTATCAGCATGGCATCCCCGTACGAAAAAAGCCTGTACCCCCGTTTCACTGATTCTGAATAGGCCTTTTTCAGCAGGTCAAGCCCTGAAAAGGCGGCTGCCAGCATCATGGGGGTTGACCGGGGAAGATGGAAGTTCGTGATAAGGGCGTCCACGATCCGGAACCTGTACCCCGGGTATATGAATATCGATGCAACGCCGCTGCCCGGCCTGAGCGTGCGGGCGCCGGCAGCGGCTGCGCACGACTCGAGCGCCCTGGTGACCGTTGTTCCTGTTGCAATGACCCTTCTTCCCGCGGTTTTGGCGGCGTTTACCGCGTCGGATGTGGAAGGCGGAATTTCAAACGCCTCCTCGTCCATCTTGTGTTCCCGGATGCACTCCGCCGTGACAGGCCTGAATGTGCCGTGTCCCACGTGGAGGGTGATTGTTTTAATTTCAACGCCCTTGTCCCTTAGAGCCTGCAGGAGCTTCTCTGTGAAGTGCAGGCCGGCGGTGGGAGCCGCGACCGCACCGGCTTTCTTTGCATACACTGTCTGGTAATGCTCTGCATCCGAGCGGACCGCAGCCCTCTTTATATAAGGCGGCAGGGGCATTTCGCCGATGCCGCCTAAAAAATCCTTGATATCTCCGCCGCCTCCTTCCTGCGTGACCGAACCGAGATCGAAGGTCACCCTTGCGGTCCCTGCATTTATACGGCATACACCTGCGGTGATGCCGTGAGGCATTATGACAGTGCCTTCATGAAGGCCTTTGACCAATGCCTCCCACGTGTTTTTCCCGAGTTCCCGCAGGAGCGTGATCTCCGCCTTGCCGCCGGAAGGCTTGACGCCGCGCAGGCGCACGGGTATCACCCTCGTGTCGTTGATGACCAGCACATCGCCTTTGCGCAGGTGGGCGGTGATATCCCTGAACATCCTGTGCTCGATTTTTCCCGTATGCCTGTGGAGGACGAGCAGTGCGGAGAGGTCGCGCTCCCTGAGCGGATACTGGGCTATCCTGCCTGCCGGTACCGGGTAATCAAAGTCCGAGAGCCTCATTTGCGGCTGATAAGATAAAGGATTATGCTCAGTATGATGCTGAGGAGAATACTCGTTGCAACAGGAAAGTAAAAAGTGAAATTTTTTCTCCGGATCAGGATGTCGCCGGGAAGCCTTCCGAGGAACGGAATACCGCTGTCCCTGAATAAAAGCAGAAGGGCGCCCGCAGCGGCGATTATTATACCGATGACAATTAATAATTTCCCTATGTGCTGAATGATGTCGGACATTACGGCATACTACCTGCCGATATTTTAATGCAACCGCAGTGTGAAATGGAAGATTTACCTGAAATCGATTTTTCTATCGGGATCGTTTATCAGTTTCCTGAAATAGTTGATGGTCTCCTTGAGGCCGTCTTCAAGTTTGACCTTCGGCTTCCACCTGAGTTTCTTTTTTGCGAGGCTGATGTCAGGCTGCCTCTGGGCGGGATCATCGTAAGGCAGCGGCTTGAAGACTATCCTGGATTTCGTGCCCGTCAGGCCGATCACCTTTTCAGCAAGCTCAAGGATGGTGAATTCATCCGGATTGCCGAGATTGACCGGCCCGGTGAAATCATCGGGGGTGTCCATCAGCCTGATGAACCCGTCGATCATGTCATCCACGTAACAGAAACTCCTGCTCTGGCTTCCGTCGCCGTAAACAGTGATCGGTTTTCCCTGAAGGGCCTGCATTATGAAGTTGCTGATGACCCGGCCGTCATTGGGATGCATCCTCGGTCCGTAGGTGTTGAATATCCTTGCGACCTTGATTTTCAGCTTGTGCTGGCGGTGATAATCAAAAAACAGGGTCTCTGCGCAGCGTTTGCCTTCGTCGTAACATGAACGGAAACCTATAGGATTTACATTGCCCCAGTAGGACTCGGGCTGCGGATGGACGCGGGGATCGCCGTAGACCTCGGAAGTCGAAGCCTGGAAGATTTTCGCCTTAAGCCGCTTGGCCAGGCCGAGCGCATTGATGGCGCCGTGGACGGACGTCTTCGTGGTCTGCACGGGGTCGAACTGGTAATGGATAGGCGATGCCGGACAGGCAAGGTTGTATATCTCGTCTACCTCGACATACAGGGGAAAACAGATGTCATGGCGCAGCACTTCAAACCGGGTGGATGAGAGAAAATCCAGGATATTCGAGCGGCGGCCCGTGTAGAAATTGTCAACACACAGAACCTCATGGCCCGCCGAGAGTAATTTTTCGCATAGATGCGACCCGAGAAAACCTGCACCGCCTGTTACCAGTATTCTTTTCATCATAGTTGTCATCTCCATCCAATAAATAATTATGAAATTATGTTTGAAGCCGGAATTAACGGTATTTTAACACACATTACGTTAGATATTGTTTGGTTGCACGGGAAAATCGGCGGCTGGACAGGGCGGGCCGTAACACCTTTGAAAAAATGAAACATTATAATGAAACGTTATCTTGACAATAAATTCCAGAAATGTTATCTATATATGTCTTATTC
>WFVK01000089.1 GCA_015491705.1 Nitrospirota bacterium
GAGCTGCACGGCCTTTCTGTAGAATTTGACGGCCTGCTGGTAATTTTCCATTTCGCTGTACACATTGCCCAGCGCAAAATATGCCTTTGCGTGTTTCGGCCTGAGCTTGATGGCTTTTTTGAATGAGGCGATTGCCTCATCATATTTGCTCAGCATGGTGGCCAGCACCCCGCGGGCAAAGAGCGCATCCACATACCTGGGGTTTATCTTTACCGCCTTTCTGTAGGCGTCGAGGGCCTCGGTATATCTGCGGAGACCGAAATATGCCCTCCCGAGATGATAATACGCCTTTGCATATTTAGGTTTGAGCTTGATGGCATACTTGAGAGCGTCTATGGCCTCGGAATACTCCGCGGTTTCATTATGCTTAATGCCTAACTCAAGGAATGTCCTCGCTGTCGGCTTCTGCGCAAATGAATTAAGCGGAATCAGCGCACCGGACAGAAGGACGATCAAAAAATATCTGCGGACGGCTTTCACATGCATGAGAGAATACTATCAAAAACGAGGCTTTTTGTAAATAGAAAATCTTGGTTATAAGAAAAACTTATAGCCCGCAAAAAATCATGCTATCCCCCGATTTCAGACATGGCCTTTAAGTGGCCGGAGGTTATGTCCTCATTCAGCAAATGTCTCCTCGGCTTCAGCTTAACCGCCCTGCAGAAGAGCCTTTCGAGCTCCCTGTCCGAGGCCCCGTTTCTCATGGGGGTCTTCATGTCAACGTTAATCCCCGAAAAAAGACACGGCCTGATTTTCCCGTCGGCGGTGAGGCGCAGCCTGTTGCAGAAGGTGCAGAAATGGTCACTCAAGGGACTGATGATGCCGATAACCCCCCTTGCCCCCTTTATCCTGAAATTTCTTGAAGGCCCCCCGCCCCTGAACTCGAGGCGCTCCAGGGAGCCGAGCACCGATATCCTGTTGATGACTTCCGCGGAGCTGACGCACTTGTCCCTTTTCCATGTCCCGTCACAGGCGGCCGGCATAAACTCAATGAATCTTATATGATAATCGTTTTCAAACGTAAGGGATGCAAAGGCAGGTATCTCGTCATCATTCAGGCCGCGCACAGGCACCACGTTTATCTTCACGGGTGAAAGCCCTGCCCTTCCGGCGTCTTCAACAGCCTTCCACACGCGGTCGAGACTCCCGCCGTTTGTGATCGCCCGGTATCTTCCGGGATTCATTGTGTCAAGGCTGATGTTGACACGGTCAAGGCCCGCGTTTTTAAGTTCCCCTGCAAGCCCGGACAACATTATCCCGTTGGTGGTGAGTCCCAGTTCGTGAACCCCGGTCTCCTTGATCGAGGCGACCAGCCCGGTGATATGTTTTCTCATAAGGGGTTCCCCGCCGGTAATACGCGCCTTCCTGAGCCCATGCCTGCACGCTGCCCGCACGATTCTCACTATTTCTTCATCAGTCAGCACCTCGTTTTCCCGGAGGTGCCTTACACCACCGGAAGGCATGCAGTAGACGCATTTGAGATTGCACCTGTCGGTAACGGATATCCTGAGATAATCTATGCGGCGGCTGTATGAATCCCTCATCGTCATTTCCCGAACGGACACACCGGGTAACGGCATTTCCGGCACTTCAGGCAGAGCCCCCCGTGGCCGAGTTCTGCAAGCTCCCTCCTGCCGATCCTCTCCCCGGCGAGTATCCTCGGCAGGACGAGGTCAAACACGGTCACAGCGGCATACATGCCGCATGCCGGGATGCCGACAACGGGGACCGGCCCGGAGCCCGCTTCAGTATTGCAGTATGCCACAAGAAACATGGCTCCCGGCAGCACCGGGGAACCGTACAGGAGTTCCTGCACGCCGAGGTTTCTTATCGCAAACCTCGTCACATCATCCGGATCAACGGACATGCCACCTGTCGTTATTATAAGGTCGGCTCCCGCACCCATGAGCGCCCTGATCCTGTCTTCGATGAATTTTGCGTCATCCGGCGCAAAATATACGCCGGTGATCTCCCCGCCCAAGTTCTTTATCTTCCCCGTTATAACCTTTTCAAACGCGTCTTTGACTCTCCCGTAATAGACCTCATTGCCGGTTATCACTATCCCGGCCTTAGGCCTTCTCATCTGTTTTACTGTTACAACACCCCCGGCGGCCTCCGCTGTCCTTACCGCCTCCTCGATAACGGCCTTCTTCACTACAAGGGGGATCGCCCTTGTGCCAGCGACCACCTGCCCCTTTCTGACAACGGAATTGCGGTGCATGGTGGCGCACATGACCTCCCCGAGCATGTTGAATCTTAGCAGGGCATCGCAGCGGATATTGAGCAATCCGTCTCTCTCTGCCACGAGATTGATTTTCCCCTCGGCAGGCTCTCCCCCGGGACAGACGCCGGGGCCGGCAAGGGCCTTTGCAAGGGCATATGCAGCGTCATTTTCATGCATCTCGTCTTCCTTTATCTCAAGGATGAAGAGGCGCTCTTTTCCGAGCTGTTTAAGGCGGGCGATATCCTCTCTGCGTACAATATGCCCCTTTTTAAATGCCCTTCCCTTGAATTCAGCGGGTCTTATCTCCGTGATGTCATGGCACAGGACCATCCCCACGGCTTCATCCACAGGCACTGTCTTTGTCCCGGCATTACCGGGATTCCTGTCATCCTGTATATCACACATAAGTTCACCTTACGGTTGCATAAAACTATCGCCGCCCCTTTTTGCAGCATTAAGGTTATTCCTCAGCCCGGAATCCTTTCCCGCCGAATACCTTCCTGAATCTCCTGTCGAGCATATCATTTACCCCCCTGCAAAGCGCCGCGTATTTCCGCAAGAAGTCCCTTGCCTCTTCTGTAAGCACCGCACCGCCGCCGTGCCGCCCCCCGGCCTTTCTTTCGACCAGCCTGATCCCTAGCCGTTCCTCCATTGACTGTATATAGCTCAATGCCTTCCTGTAGGACAGATTGATATTCCTCGCGGCCCTGTTGATGGAGCCGAGCCTGTCGATGGACCTGAGCAGTTCCTCCCTGCCGCTTCCGAAGACGGGTTCCCCGTTGACCTCAAGCCATATTTTCGAGCGTATCTCCATCACCTTCCACGCCGGCGGCCTATCCCCGTCCATACACCGGTAAGATTGAATCACGGGGGGACTATCCGCGCTGTATATTATCGTTATAACATATTTGCATAACGCTGTAAAGAAAAAAATCAACCGCTTGATCTTCCCGGACAGGCGGGGGGCGGCGGCGAATTTTCCGTGCCGCAGGGGCACTTATTTTACGGTTGATAGATTAATCGGTTTCTGATATGATTTTATTATTGTATCTTTATTGTCTGTTAATTCTATTCTGAAAATTTCTATGCCAGGGAGGAATGCTATGGAAAAAATCAAGATTGCCATCGCAGGAGTAGGTAACTGTGCAAGCTCGTTGCTCCAGGGTATGGAGTACTACAGGAACAAATCCGCAGCGGATGCCATCGGGCTGATGCACTGGGATATCGGGGGATACAAACCCTATGACATTGAAGTTGTGGCGGCATTCGACATCGACAGCAGAAAGGTCGGCAAGGATGTCAATGAGGCTATATTCGCCCTGCCGAACTGCACGGCGGTCTTTTGCGACAGCATGCCCGCAACAGGTGTGAAGGTGCAGATGGGGAAGGTCCTTGACGGATTTTCAGAGCATATGAAGGACTATGACTCAAAGTTTACATTTGTCCTCAGCGAAAGGCCTGAAGCCTCAAAAGCCGAGATAGTCGGAATCCTGAAGGAGTCAGGCGCAGAGATGCTGCTCAATTACCTTCCCGTGGGTTCCGAGCAGGCGGTCAGATTTTATGCTGAGTGCGCCCTGGATGCGGGCATAGGATTTATAAACAATATGCCTGTCTTTATAGCAAGCGACCCTGTATGGGCGGCGAGGTTCAAGGAGAGGAACCTGCCGCTTATCGGCGACGACATAAAGGCCCAGCTCGGCGCTACAATCACGCACAGGACGCTGGCCGACCTGTTTGAAAAGAGAGGCGTAAAGATAGAGAAGACCTACCAGTTGAACACCGGCGGGAACACCGATTTCCTCAATATGCTCAACAGGAGCAGGCTTGCTTCCAAGAAGAAATCAAAGACGGACGCCGTACAGTCGATCCTTCAGACAAAGCTCGATGCGGAAAACATTCACATAGGGCCGAGCGACTACGTGCCGTGGCAGAAAGACAATAAGATCTGTTTCATCCGGATAGAGGGAAAACTCTTCGGCGACATACCAATGAATCTGGAGCTGAGGCTGTCAGTGGAAGACTCGCCGAATTCCGCGGGTGTTGCGATAGATGCCATCAGATGCTGCAAGCTCGCCCTCCTCAGGGGCACGGGCGGAGTTCTGCACTCTCCATCCGCCTATTTCATGAAACACCCACCGCGCCAGTTCACGGACGATATAGCATACAAGATGACCGAAGAATTTATTGCAGGTCAGGATATTGAAGGGGTGGTCGCTGAAAACGGATTTAAAGATGAACCCGACGGTAAAATCCCGGGGGAGCTTATCGCGGGGGAAAGAGGTTGATAAAGCCTTTAACGTGCCTTATCATTGCGGCAGGCAAAGGAAGCAGACTGGCCGGCAAAGGAGATTCCAAGCCACTCCTCCCACTCAGGGGGCTTCCCATTATTGAACGGGTGATTCTCGCCGCAAAAAACTGCGGGATAGAAGATTTCTGTGTTGTGACCGGATATAACGGCGAGAAGGTGAGGGACTTTCTCGACGGTCTCAGCCGGCGCAGAAATATCAACATCACCCATGTAATAAACGACGAATGGGACAGGGGCAACGGCATCTCGGTTCTGAAGGCGAAGGATGTGCTGAAAGGGTATTTCCTGCTGTTGATGGGGGACCATATCTTCGACGAGGAGATAATAAGGAGACTTCAGGGTGCAAGGCGACGGAAGGGCGAGGTCATATTGGGAATCGACTCCCGTGTCAATACGAACAGCCTTGTTGACATCGACGATGTCACAAAGGTCGCGACAAAAAACAGCAAGGTCGTCGATATAGGGAAGCATATCGCGGGGTACAATGGTTACGATACCGGTATATTCCTCTGTTCCCCCGCGATTTTTTCAGCGATTCAGACAAGCATTGCACAACATAATGATGACTCCCTCTCGGGGGGTATAAGGGTGCTTGCCGGGGAGGGGAAGGCAAGGGCGCTTGATATCAAAGACAGTTTCTGGATAGATATAGATGACGAAGCCGCCTTCCGGAAGGCCGAAAAGCACCTGATGGACCAACTGAAAAAATCCTCTGACGGTCCTGTTTCAAGGTACCTTAACAGGCCCCTGTCGATGAGGCTGACAGAGTATCTTGTGCAGACCGGTATCACGCCGAACCGGATATCGGTCGTTTCCTTTGTCCTCTCCGTGACCGCCGCGGCGTTTTTCTTCCTGAGCGGGTATATCCCCCTTGTTGTCGGCGCCCTCATCGCCCAGGCCTCATCCGTCATAGACGGCTGTGACGGCGAGGTGGCGCGGCTGAAACACTGTGAGAGTGATTTCGGGGGATGGTTTGATGCCGTCCTGGACAGGTATGCGGATGCATTCATGCTTTTCGGACTGACGGGTCATGCCTATTATGAGAACAGGGATTTCCTTCCCCTGTTTGTCGGTTTCATGGCCATCATAGGGGCCTTCATGAACAGTTATACGGCCGACAAATATGACGGCTTCATGAAGAAAAAGCTCGGGGAGGGCAGGCATTACCTCAGGATGGGACGGGATGTCAGGGTGTTCCTGATATTTATCGGCGCATTGATCAATCAGCCCTTTTTAATCCTTCTTGTTATCGCTCTCCTGATGAATATCGAAAACATCAGAAGAGTGATGGTTCTGTATGAAAACGGGCGGGCATCGTTGAATGGTGCATAAACAGGGGCAGGCTCACCTGCCCTGCCGGCGATAATCTTTAGCCACTACCAAGGTAAAGGAGGCAACATGGCAGAAATATTGGCAAAACTCAGGGATTGCATCACTATCAGCAACGGCAGGGTTCAGATTAACAACAGTGACTCGGTACGGGAACTTATGGACGGGTTCATCTATGAGGCGGTCTTTAATCCTGACGAAGAAAAGAGAAAGGGCCTTCAGAGGTTGGTAATCGAGACAGCCAAGCAGATGGGGGCCGTGCCCGCCTCCATCCAGTCCCTCTATGAAGAGATGGGCAGGAATTATCCCGGCTTTACAGTGCCTGCAATAAATATCAGGGGCCTGACCTATGACACGGCAAGGGTTATTTTCAGAAAGGCCATGGAAAAGAACATCGGAGCGCTGATATTCGAGATAGCGCGTTCTGAGATAGGTTATACAAAACAGAGACCCCTTGAGTATTCCGCCGCTGTGCTGGCGGCTGCGGTAAAGGAGGGCTTCACCGGGCCGGTGTTTATTCAGGGAGACCACTTCCAGCTCGTAAGAAAATACTACTTGGCCGACCCAAAGCCCGAGACGGAATATGTGAAGGGACTTATCAGGGAGGCCATCGATGCCGAGTTCTATAACATTGACCTTGATACGTCCACGCTTGTAGACCTCGATAAAAAAGACATCAAGGAAGAGCAGAGGCCGAATTTTGAAGCCGCGGCGGCCCTTGCCGCATACATACGGGAAATCGAACCGGAGGGTGTTACAGTATCCATAGGAGGGGAAATAGGGGAAATAGGCGGTAAAAACAGCACCCCCGAAGAGCTCAGGGCGTATCTTGACGGTTTCAACGAGATATTCAGGGCGGGCAAAGGCGTAAGCAAGATGAGCGTTCAGACCGGCACGTCTCACGGAGGCGTTGTGCTGCCGGACGGCTCGCTTGCACAGGTGAAGATCGACTTCGAGACCCTGAGAAAGCTCTCCGAGGTGGCAAGAAAGGAATACGGTTTATCAGGGGCCGTGCAGCACGGCGCATCCACCCTGCCTGACGAGGCATTCCACCACTTCCCTGAGACAACCACCTCCGAGGTCCACCTTGCAACGGGTTTTCAGAACATAATGTACGACAACCCCGCACTGCCCCCTGCGTTCAGGGAGGAGGTCTACAGGTATATAAAGGAGAATTTCGCAAACGAGAAAAAAGAGGGCCAGACAGAAGAGCAGTTTATCTACAAGACGCGCAAGAAAGGCTTCGGCCCTTTAAAGCAGAAATGGTGGGACCTGCCGTCTGATGTCAAGGGCCCGATCATGAAAGAACTCGGAGACAAGTTCGATATACTCTTCAATGAACTCCGGGTCAATAATACAAAAGAGATCGTCTCATCGACTGTAAGTCCCGTGATTGTCGAAAAGAAGGTGCCTCACAACCTGCTTGACTGAATACCGCAGGTTATCCTTAATGTGGCATAAAGGGACTGGAGAGCCCGCCGTAAAACCCTGTTTGAGGTTCAGGGGTTAGCTGGTTCAGGGTTCAAGGGTTATAAGGCGAAGGAAATTACTCCTCCCCTTAAGTTAAGGGGAGGCCGGGAGGGGTTACTTTATAACATGCCGTGCTGAATATTTCCTCAGGGAATCGCAGATAAAGCTTTTCCGCCGGGCTCTCCGGCCGGTTTATGCAACGTTAAGGTTCTGTCGCCTCAGAACGGATATTTTAATTTGTATTTCGCCTTTGACTTCTTTTTTGCAGGAAAGTCCTTCACAGATTCCACTATGAGTTTTATTGTTTCATACGGGACGTCTTTTGAGTCGGCGTCGGAGTGTCTGAAGGACAGGTGCCTCAGGAGCATTTCCCGGGTGCCGAATATATCCGAGCACACAGGACAGCAGAACAGTTTGATTTCCACCTTGTTTTCGATATATGTATGAATCAGCGCTTTATCGCTTGAAATCTGAAATGAAATCCTTGCAGCCGGATCTATGGAGCGGGTGTGATTTTCGACATGTGCGATTATGCCGGATGTGGGAGACGGGCGGTTGTTGTCAAGGGCGAAATGGCAGTGCGGACAAATATATATGGTCTCTGCATCTTCATCAACCTCATTTGTCTCGACGTTTATTTTCCGGCTGGCGAGCCTGTCCGGATGCTCCTGCCTGATATGATCAATCAGTTCACCGGAAGCCGTGAAGAATTCGTCACAGAAAGAACAGAACAACAATTTCTGCAATACCGCTGATACAGCCTCATCAACATTCGAAACACAATGTATGGAGTCTATGATTTCTGTAAAGGTATCTCTCTTGTTTTGCATTGTTTTACACAATCTTAATAATAACATTAATCTGAAAATAAAATCCATACCTGAAATCCGGCCGGTAAAAACCTGTTGACATTCATTCTGTATATGATAGAATTGGCAGGAAGAGAGGGTAAACGGACACACAATGCACTACGTGATAATCGGCAACGGAGTGGCGGGCACCACGGCGGCCCTGAATATAAGAAAGACGGACGCCGCAGGTGATATAACTGTCCTGAGCGATGAATCCCATCCGTTTTACAGCAGGATCAGGCTGATCCAGTATCTTGCCGGGGAGGTCGATGAAAAAAAACTGATTATTTATAACGAGGGACAGTATGAGCAGAACCGTATCAGGCTGCTCCTTGACAGTCCGGTCGAATCGGTTGACAGTGACTCAAGAGAAATTGTGACCGCATCCGGGCAGACCATGAAATACGACAGGCTGCTCCTCGCCACCGGCGGCGTATCTTTTGTTCCTCCCATACCCGGTTCTCACAAAAAAGGCGTCTTCACATTAAGGACACTGAAAGATGCAGCGGCAATCAGGGACTATGCCGGAAACGCAGGGCAGGTACTGCTGATCGGGGGAGGGGTGCTGGGGCTTGAGGCCGGCAACAGCCTGAGAAAATCAGGACATACAGTGAGTGTCGTGGAATTCTCCCCCCGCCTGCTCCCCAGGCAGATGGACGCGGAAGGCGCCGGAATTCTCAGGAAGCAGATGGAGGATATGGGCTTCACCTTTTATCTCGGCGCAAAGACAAAAGAGATCACCGGCGGCGATAAGGTTGAAGGGCTCCTGCTTGAAGACGGAAGGGAGATCAAATGCGACATGATAATCATATCCGCAGGCATAAGGCCAAACGGCGGTCTTGCGGAAAGACTCGGCCTGAAAATCAATAAAGGCCTGCCTGTCAGTGACAGGATGGAGACCGCGATCCCCGGTGTCTATGCAGCCGGTGATTTGATAGAACACAGGGGGGTCTTTTACGGCATATGGCCTGCATCTGAAAAGCAGGGGAAGACCGCGGGCATAAATATGTCCGGCGGTGATGCAGTCTACAGCGGCACCATCCCCTCAAATATCTTAAAGATCGCGGGAATCGACCTGTGTGCAGCCGGCGATATAGACCCGGAGGGCGTGTTAGAGTCGATCGTAAGCAAAGATGAAGAGAAATATATTTACAGGAAACTGGTTATCAGGGGAAACAATATCACAGGCTGTATCCTCTACGGTGATATCCGCGGCAGGAGAAAGATTATAAAGGCCATTGATGAAAAACGGGACATAGGAGGGATTAAGACAGAGCTGAACCAGTGGAATATGGACGCACTGTAATTTAATTTAATGTTGCATGAACGGGCCTGCCGGCGGGGTTTAATGCGACAACAGGAGGTACGGAATGGA
>WFVK01000090.1 GCA_015491705.1 Nitrospirota bacterium
ACTGATTGCAATATATTTTTATATCCAGTATACAAAAACCCACATAACAACCGATGACGCCTATGTGAGGGGTTCAATATATATCATTTCTCCGAAGGTCAGGGGCACTGTGTTTAACATCAGTGTAACGGACAACCGGATGGTGAAGAAGGGTGATCTCCTTGTTGAACTTGAACCCGACCTGTTTATCCAGAAACTCAGGGAGGCGGAATCATCCCTTAAGGCAGAGGAGGGCCGTCTCTCCGGTATCATGGCCATGATCAGGGCACAGGAGAAAAAGGTCATGGCGGCAAAGGCCTTACTCGTGAAGACACGGGAGGCCAGGGGTGAACTTGCGGCCCTTGTGGAAGTCAGAAACGCGGAAGCAGATGCAAAAAGCTCCCTCCTCAGGCAGGCGGAGCTTGACCTCAGGCGCGCGGAAAACCTTGTGAAGAAAGGAGTCATCCCGCAGGACAGGTATGACAGGGCCAGGACAGCCTACGAGACCTCTCTTTCGGCCCTGAAGGCCGCGCGGGAGATGAAGAAGCAGGCAGAGATATCCCTCAGCGCGCACGGCAGTGTGATAGCGCAGGCAGAGGCCTCCCTGAAGGCTGAGAAGGCGGTTCTTGAACAACTCAATGCATCACTGAAGACACAGCAGGAACAGATCAGAAGGACCAAGGCCCTGGTTGAACTCGCGAGGCTGAATCTCTCCTACACAAAGGTATATGCGCCTGTGGACGGATATGTCACGAGAAAGTCTGTTGAAGCAGGGAACCTTGTGATGGCGGGCCGGCCCATGATGGCTATTGTCCCGCTGGACAACATCTATGTCATTGCCAATTACAAGGAGACAAAGATTCAGAGAATCAGGCCGGGGCAGGAAGTGAGGATAAAAGTGGATGCTTACCCGGGGCGGGTCTTCACGGGAAGGGTGGACAGCATAATGGCCGGCACGGGCGTGGCCTTTTCACTCTTCCCGCCTGAAAACGCAACCGGCAATTATGTAAAGGTTGTGCAGAGGATCCCGGTAAAGATAGTCCTTGAACAGGGCGCTGATGCCGGGCATATACTCAGGGTGGGAATGTCGGCAATTGCCACAGTGCTTGCAAAATGAGCCGCTGGTTAATATCCATAACAGTAATGCTTCCCACCCTCATAGAGATACTTGACACCTCTGTCGTAAATGTATCACTTGACCACATCAGGGGCAGTCTCTCGGCCGGGATAGACGAGGCCACATGGGCGATTACCGCGTACCTGGTCTCAAATGCCATTATCATCCCCATTACGGGCTGGCTCAGCAAGGTATTCGGAAGAAAGAATTATCTCATTGCGTCAATCATCCTGTTTACGGTCAGTTCCTTTCTGTGCGGCTCTGCATGGAGCCTCCGCAGCCTGGTGATTTTCCGTATACTCCAGGGTATCGGCGGCGGGGGGCTTCAGCCTCTAAGCCAGTCAATACTGCTTGAGTCATTCCCTCCCTCAAAGCACGGCATGGCAATGGCTATCTTCGGCATAGGAATCATGTTCGGCCCGATTGTCGGCCCCCTCCTCGGCGGATGGGTAACAGACAACTGGTCATGGAGATGGATATTTTACATAAACGTGCCCATAGGGATAATTTCGGTACTCCTGGCCTTCTTTGTCATCTCTGATCCGCCCTACATGAAGAGGGTCAGGATGAAGATAGACTACTGGGGGCTGATGCTGCTTGCCGTGGGGCTCGGCTCATTGCAGTTCGTCATTGACAAGGGACAGCGGGAGGACTGGTTTTCTTCTTCCGTTATTTCAACCTTTGCAATCATAACCGCGGTTGCCCTTACCCTGTTTGTAATCATTGAGCTTTTCTCGGAAAATCCCGTGATTGACCTGAGGCTGTTCAGGGACAGGACCTTTACATCAGGGAACATCCTGATGTTCTTTGCCTTTTTCAATCTTTTCGGGAGCATAGTGCTGCTCCCCATCTATCTCCAGACCCTGATGGGATATACCGCATATCTTGCAGGCGTGGTGCTCGGCCCCGGAGGCCTTGCGACCATATTCGCCCTTCCGCTGGCGGGAAAACTTGTCGAGAAGAAAAACCCCCGCACCGTCCTCATGTTCGGTATATTCATAAGCGCGCTTTCAACCTATCTCATGTCCCTGTTCAATCTCCAGGCGGACTTCTGGACACTGGTATGGCCGCGCATGGTACTCGGGGTCGGGATGGGGTTCCTGTTTATTCCGCTTACCACGATGACCCTTTCGCACATGCCGAAAGAGAAGATGACAGAGGCGACCGCAATGTACAACCTCCTGAGGAATATCGGCGGCAGTGTAGGGGTATCCTTTGTAACGACCATGCTTGCGCGGAGGGCGCAGTTTCACCAGTTCAGGCTCGTTGAACATCTGACGCCTTTTGATTCAGCCTTTGCCATTGCAAAGGAAAAGCTCTCCGGCTTCCTGGCCTTCAGGGGTGTTCATACAATAGATCCCGGTCTGCTGATATACGGAGAGCTCCGGCGCCAGTCCGGCATGCTTGCCTTTAATGATGCATTCTTTATGCTCTTTGTCCTGATGATGTCCATACTGCCCCTTGTCTTCCTGATGAAGCGGAAAAAAATCCCGTCTCAATGACGGTCAAACAACGGTTGTAAAAAGCGCAATCTCCAATAAACCCCACCTACCGTTGGCCCTGCGCACCATGCCGGCACAACCTCTATCTCCCCGGCATCGACCTTTATCTGCTTCATCTTCATTCTCGGTCCAAAGCGGGTCTGTGTCAAAAATTCCCCTTGTTTTTTGCCCTGCGAACGATATAACATACGCTATTATGTTCGAGCAGGAGCGAACAGTCTGCCGCCAGACGAAAGGTACACCGAATGGACACTGAAGATCGAAGTCTTCCGGCGCTGAAGGCCAAGGACCGCTGGTACGTGCCCGATCCGAACAAGGCTGGCGACCTGGAGAAGCTGCGCGAACAGGCCCTGATGCGCGAGTTTGAGGAGTACCGTGAATCCAAACAGAAACGTCTGAAGGTGTTCCGCCCCGAGGCCGTCCGTGCCGGCTTCAAGAAGGCCTGGCAGGAGCGCGACTACGCCACCATCATCGCAGTGGCCCGCAAGATACCGGAGAAGATTCTCCAGGAGGACCCGAAGTTGTTAATGTGGTATGATCAAGCGGTTACCCGATGGTGTGACACAGAGACGCGGTGACACGGAGACGCGGAGCATGAGCGGAAATATACGGAGTTACAAAGAGTTGCGGGTTTATCAGAATGCGATGGACTCGGCTATGAAAATATTTGAGTTGACCAAGACATTTCCGCCGGAGGAAAAGTACTCGATGGTTGACCAGATGCGGAGGTCATCGCGTTCTGTATGTGCAAATCTGGCGGAAGCGTGGCGGAAACGGAGATACAAAGCTGCTTTTGTTGCCAAACTGAGTGATGCCGAAAGTGAAGCGTGCGAAACGCAAGTATGGATAGAGTTCGCTCTGCGGTGTGATTACCTTGGACAATCTTCAGCCGACGAGTTGTATCAAAACTACAACAAGGTTATCGGCCAATTGGTAACAATGATAGGAGATGCGGACAAATGGTTAATCAAATAATCCCCACGTCCCAGCGTCACCCATTCTCCGTGTCCCAGAAAGTGTGGTAC
>WFVK01000091.1 GCA_015491705.1 Nitrospirota bacterium
ATTGTTTGGTTGCACGGGAAAATCGGCGGCGGGACAGGGCGGGCCGGAACCTTGCCGGAGAAATGAAAATTATCTTGACAATAAATTCCAGAAATGTTATCTATATATGTCTTATTCAAAATCCTATTAAAAAGCTTTACTTATATAGTTATAAGCAAAACGTGGGGCGTTTCTATTCTGAGTGGATTTCAGGTGTGTTGCCGGGGTAAAATCAGAGAGATTTTCCGTTTTCTATTGAAAACAATCCCGCCAACCTAACTGTAACTATAAATTGCTTTAATCAGGAGGGAGAGACTTGAAATTACTTAAGCTGTTTCTGGATATACACCCCGAAAGAAGACACGTGCGGAGGTTTCTTTCCATAGGGGTGAAGATGTCTTTGTTCCTTGCAGTGCTGTTTACCTTTTCTATAATCGGCATCCGTGCAGAAGCGGCAGACAAAGAGAACTGTCTCATGTGCCATAAATACCGTCAGATAGGCAGGATCGACGAACAGGGCAGAAAGAGGAGCTATTACGTCAATGAAAATATCTATGCAAACACCACGCACAGAAACGTCCCGTGCAGAGACTGCCATACATATATCACGAGGATTCCGCATGACCCTGTAACGGAAGAGGTCAACTGTGCCAACCAGTGTCACATCAAACCGCCTTTCTCCAAGGAAAATTTTTCTCACAAGAAAATAATAGACATATACAACAAAAGCGTCCACGGAATAAAAAAAGACGACTCCGAGGAATTGAAGGCTGCAAAGCCATACTGCAAATACTGCCATCTCAACCCCATATACAGGGAGGTGGCGGCCGAAAGGATAGCGCCGACGACATTGCTCCGCTGTCTGAACTGCCATGACAAAAAAGGGGTCACCCAGGCATACAAACACATAACGCACCGGTTGAGGCGCAAGACATCCCGCTCTCCGCAGGAAATCGTGGAGCTCTGCTCGAAGAACTGTCATGAAGACGTGGAGAAGATGGAAAAATTCAAGGTCTCTGAGGAGGCCCTGGAGGCAGTGGAGACTTACAAGGAGTCCATGCACGGCAAGTCGGTACTGCTGGGCTCCCAGAACTCTGCAGACTGTATAAGCTGTCATGCCTCAAGCGCAATACATGACATTTACAAGAAAGACGACAAGAACTCCACGATCAACATAGCGAACAGGGCGAAAATCTGTGAGCAATGCCATAAGGGCGTGAATGAACGGTTTATCCGGATCGATGTCCATCCCAACCTGGAGAAAGACCCGATCCTGCACTTTGCGAGCATAAACCTGACATTTGCCTTCTACGGCTCCGTTTTCGGCCTGCTCGGACTTGCACTGCTTGAGACGATCGGCAGAAAGAAAGACGGCATAAAATGGCAGATCAGGCAGGGCACCACATGGCGCGGAGTGTCAAAACGGTGGCTCAATAAATACGGCCCCAAATAGATAACGTGCGGGTGAAGCAGAAGTAATCTTAAACAAATTATGGAGGTATAATATATGGCAACCATTTCCGAAGAGATTACAGGTTCCGCAGGTACCGCCGAACTTGAAGGTGATACCACATATGTTGAAGGAGTGGGAAACATACCGCGGAATATCTACAAGTATGTGAAGTCGGACCCTCTCGGCGACCTGCCGCGGTATTCAGTTCATATAGTCATACAGCACTTTGTGACATTTTTAACGTTTCTCGTCCTGGCGGCCACCGGGCTTGCCCTTCATTACAGCGGTCTCTGGTGGACGTATTATGTAATGGACCTCTTCGGCGGGCCCGACAACGCAAGGCTGATCCACCGCATATCCGCCGCATTTATGGTTCTTGCGAGCGTATATCACCTCGCCACCATTATTGCCGGAACACTGTACAAGATAATAAAAAAGGAATTTGATGTAAAAAGAACGCAGCTTCCCCGTTTGAAAGATATTCAGGATGCGATTCATGATATTAAATACTTTCTTGGAAAAGAGCCTTACAGGCCCAAGATGGAAAAATTCATGTACAAGCAGAAGCTCCACTACCTCGCCATCATCTGGGGCACCTTTGTCCTTGTTACAGCGGGGACAACCATGCTGTTCCCCGAGACAATGGCGACCATCTGGCCTAATCCGCAGTTTGCGCAGAACCTTGCAAGGCTGATGCACGCTGATGAGGCGGTAATGGCCATTACCGTCGTGGTATTCTGGCACTGGAGCAATGTGCATCTTGTGCCGGGGAGGTTTCCGCTTCAATGGGTATTCATAACGGGGAAAATTACGAGGGAGCACCAGATAGAAGAACACTTCCTGGAATATCTCAATAACCTGAGGGAAATCCCGGAAGAAAGAGAATATATGAAGAAACTTTTGAGAGAAAAAGGCTTTGAGACTAACTAATAGGAGGTGACCTTTAATTGCCAGGTGAACCAAAACGATTAGAACATCCCGGATCAGTATATCTGATCGGCGCCATATTCATGATAATTACGCTTTCGGTGCTGGGAGTCGCCGTATACCAGGTTACGTTCTCCCCCGAGGGCCCTGCGGTGCTGGTGCCGTTACAGAAGAAGCTTGAAGCGAAGAAAAAATCCGCCATTATGGAGGAAGTCAGGCGCCAGGAGGAAATGGAAAAACACAGGCATTTTCACAACATGGTTGCATATCCCAAACTGCCGGAGAAAGACCAGCCGGTATGTTATATATGCCACTCCAGCTATCCTCACAGTAAAAACAAAAAGGTCAGGTCACTTCTGAATATGCATACACAGTTTTTCGTTTGTGAAACATGTCACCTGGATCAGAAGAAGGAAATGAACATAGTCTACAAGTGGTATAATCCTTACGAGGAAAATCCGCCGGGGCCGTTTTTCGGCACGAGTTACGACCCGGAGACGGGCAACCTTGTAGAGGTGGAGGACCAGTTTTCAAAGATTGCCCCCTACGTGGTCAAGGGTAGCAGACTCGTCTCAGCGATCCAGGTACAGAATGCGCCCCTGGCAAGGGATTATATGAGGGTAAGAGACAAGCTTACGCCTGAGCAGAGGGATAATGTCAAAAAGAAATTCCATGTGGGTATCAAACCGAAAGGCCATGAATGCAAGGTGTGCCATTCCAAGAAGGGAATCCTTGATTTCAAGAAACTGGGCTTTGCCGACAACAGGATTATAGATTTGCAGGAATTGAATATCAAAGGCATGATCACCAAATATGAGACATTCTATATACCAAACCTGTTCAAATAACATCAGGATGTTTTTATACTGAACATGAGGGTCCGGTTATAACCCGGACCCTCACAATTCTATTACTGAAGTGAAGAAACTGCCTTGCGACTTCTTTATATTTTATTAATACTAACGTTTTCCTTTCCGACCCTTCCGGACCGCCTGTTCGCCGCCGCCCTTGAATGCGTCAATACGAAATTTCTCTTCGATATCAAGCCC
>WFVK01000092.1 GCA_015491705.1 Nitrospirota bacterium
CTTTATCTTATGATGCATAAACCGGCGCGGGCAGTAATTTTATGCCACTGCAAGGTTTATATGGAATGGTAACAATCAACGCAAGCGCAAGGAGGTTTTTCTCATGTCAAAAGGTTTAAAAACAGCCCTGATACTCGTGGGCGTCGTGCTTTTGCTGGCTCTTGTGACTTTCAACTGGTTCCGCAGCGGATACGACAATGTTATCGCCATGGACGAAAATGTCAGGGCAAGCTGGGCACAGGTTGAAAACCAGTTGAAAAGAAGATACGACCTGATCCCGAATCTCGTAGAGACGGTCAAGGGATATGCCGCCCATGAAAAGGAGCTTTTCGAGAACATCGCAAAGGCAAGGACGCAATACTTCAACGCCAGGACAGTAAAAGACAAGATAAAGGCATCCAACCAGCTTGAAGGCGTTCTGTCGAGGCTGCTTCTGCTCCGGGAGGCGTATCCGCAGCTCAAGGCGAACGAATCTTTTCTCAAATTGCAGGACAGCCTCGAGGGCACGGAAAACCGTATTGCCGTGGAGAGAAAGAGATACAACGAGGCCGTTCAACGACTGAACACTTATATAAGAACATTTTTCGGCCGGTTCTTTGCGGCAATCGCCGGTGTATCAAGCGCTGAATACTACGAAGTCCCCGAGGCTGAAAAAGAGGCCCCGAAGGTGAAGTTTTAATTGCCGCAGCAGAGAAACCATGGTAACAGTTCATCCCCGCCCTCACCCTCCACTGTCAGGGGGGGGTGGCACAAGGAAACACGGGGAAAGGGATCAAATGGCTAACTTCCTCGATTATCTGTGGCCTGTACTGATAGCCATCTATATCATAAGCCCCATTGATGCACATCCCCTTTTCTGGGATGACCTTATTGCAGCGGGGCTGCTTCTTTACCTGTTATTCAGGAAAACAGGACACAGGAGACAGCAACACACCGGTCATTCCAGCGGGGCACGCCGGAACAAAAGCAGCAGCACCCGCGAATCCGGGCAGGCGCTTACGCTGGACGATGCGTACGCCCTGCTCGGCGTGAGCCAGGATGCGCCATGGGAGGAGATACACAGGGCTTACAGGGATAAGATGGCCAGGTCCCATCCGGACAAGGTCAGCCACCTCAGCGAAGAACTGCAGGAAAAGGCGGAAGATATTACCCGGAGGCTCAACGAGGCCATTGATATTATCAAGCGCAGCAAGGGGAAGTAGCTGCTATCTGTTGCGGGAGCTGATTTTTGAAACTAATCCTGAGCTTGCGTCATTTCGACCACCGGGAGAAATCTTTATGTTGCGACAGTTAAGATTTCTCACTTCGTTCGAAATGACAGCGGGTTGATCAGATAATGACTTTCCGCAACATGAACTATCTAAAGACGGCGGAAGAGCGTGCCGTAAAGGCTTTATAATGCTTAATGTTGCATAAACGGGCGGCGATATTTTTTTATGCAACTGTAAGGTGTATGCAACCACGAGGGTCAAGGGACAAAACATTATGCGCCTGAAAATCGACATAACCGGACTCGTTCAGGGGGTGGGCTTCAGGCCCTTTGTATTCAAACTGGCGGAAGAACTCGGACTGAGAGGATATGTCCTGAACAATGCAACAGGCGTGCTGGTCGAGGTTGAGGGTGAAGAAAGAAAACTATATGATTTCCTCGTACGCCTGGACAGGGACAGGCCGGATATCTCCAGGATATTCAGCCTCCGGCACGCCTTTCTTGAGGAATCGGGATTCAGCGGCTTTGAAATCAGGGAAAGTACGGATAAGGGGGACAAAAGGGTGTTCATCCTGCCCGACATATCCGCGTGCGAAGAGTGCCTGAAGGATGTCACGGAACCGAGGGACAGGAGATTTTTATATCCCTTCACAAACTGCACAAACTGCGGGCCGCGCTTTACGATTATAGAAAGGCTCCCCTATGACAGGAAAAACACCTCCATGAAGAATTTCAGCATGTGCCCTGCATGCAAGAAAGAATACCACATGGAATCGGACAGGAGGTTTCACGCCCAGCCCGTTGCATGCGGGGCGTGCGGGCCGTGGCTGAGCCTGTACGACCGTGAAGGTCAGGTGTTATGCGAAAAAGAAGAGGCGCTCGAGAAGGCCGTCAACCTTATACGCAAGGGATATATAATCGCCGCCAAGGGCATCGGGGGATACCATCTCATATGTGATGCCACAAGCGAAGATACCGTCAGGAGGCTGAGGCAAAGGAAGCACCGGGAGGAAAAGCCCCTCGCGGTCATGTTCCCTGACCTCGATGCAATCAGGCGGGAGATGAATATCACACCCATGGAAGAGCGCGCACTGACATCAATAGAAAGGCCCGTGGTTATAGTCCGTAAAAAGACATCGGCTTCCCTTGCGGCCTCGGTATCTCCCGGCTACAGGAACGCCGGTGTCTTCCTGCCGTATACACCCATGCATTACCTGATCCTGAGAAAATTCAAAAGGCCCGTGGTCGCTACAAGCGCCAATATATCGGATGATCCGATAGTGGCGGATGAGGCGGATGCATTTGCACGGCTTTCAGGGACAGCCGATTACTTTCTTACACACAACAGGAGAATCATCAGGAGGTGCGACGACTCGGTTGTCAGGATCGCGGCAGGGCGGCAGGTTCCGGTGAGGCGATCAAGGGGCTTTGTTCCCATGCCGGTCACGGTACCCTTCAAATTCAGCACTCCCGTGCTCGCCCTCGGCGCTTACATGAACAGCACGATCGCCCTCGGCATTGACGACAGGGTGTTTATATCACAGCATATAGGTGACCTGGACACCCCGCTTGCCATGGAATTCTATGACCGGGCCGTAGAGGACTTTCTCGGATTATTCAGGGTGAGGCCCGGGGTTGTGGTCTCGGACATGCACCCCGGATATTACAGCACGAAATACGGGCAGAGGCGCTTTCATGACAGGCTGTTCAAGGTCCAGCACCATTATGCGCATATACTCTCCTGCATGGCCGAAAACGGGATAACCGGCGACACGCGGGTGATAGGATTCGCATTTGACGGCACGGGATACGCACCGGACGGCACGATATGGGGCGGCGAGGTGCTGACGGCCTCCTACAGCGGGTTCAAAAGGGTGTTTCACCTCAGCCCTTACAGGCTGCCCGGGGGGGACAGGGCCGTAAGGGAGCCCTGCAGGTCCGCCCTCTCCCTCCTGTATGAGACCCTCGGAGACGGGGCGGCGGAGACGGATGTTCTTCCTCTTGCACGGGATGAAAGGCTGTTCCTCATCAACATGATCAGGAAGGATATCAACTCTCCTGTTACAACGAGCATGGGGAGGCTGTTTGACGGTATTGCATCCATAACAGGCCTGAGGCACAGGGTCTCCTACCACGCGCAGGCCGCCGCGGAGTTAGAGCAACTGGCCCTCGGCTCCGGGGAAAAAGGTTCATATCCGTTCGGTATTGAAAAGGGCAACATTGTCCATACACCCATGGTCAGGATGATACTCGATGACCTGAAGGCTGAAACGCCGCAAGAGGATATCGCAAGAAAGTTCCACAACACGATCGTGGAGATCATTGTCTCAACCGCGGAATCGGTCAGGAAAGAGACCGGCATATCGCATGCCGCGCTGTCGGGAGGAGTCTTCCAGAATACAATACTCATGGAGGACGCCTTCAATGCATTAAGACAGAGGGGGTTTGTTCCGCTTGTTCATCAGCTCGTGCCCCCCAATGACGGCGGGATAGCGCTGGGCCAGGCGGTCTTTGCAGCGGTGCACCTGAATACAGCACAGAGCTCTTTACCTTAATGTGGCATAAATGTTACATAAAGAAGCCCGCCGGAAAGGCTTTATCTGCGATACCTTCAGGAAATACTCCGCACGGCATATCAGCCGTCTTTGGGAACTTCACTCTCTGCTGTTTCCTGCAACAGAGACGTATTTACGATGTCCCATCGCTTTATAAAGGTTTACGGCGGGCTTCCCCGACCGCTCGCGATATTTTTATGCAACTGCAAGGTTTATAATAGATGAACCTGACTGCAACGACAGAAAAAGAAACCGACCGCTGGTGCCGGAGGTCATGGCTGTGGGTCTTCCTGTGCGCCTCCGCCATCTTCGCCACTGTCCCGGTAGCCAGGCGCATACAGGGCTTTGTTTACAACAGCCTCGGAAGGGAATTCTTCACCTATGCGGTCCTCATCGTTATAATCGCAGGCCTGGCGGCGAGTCTCTATTTCCTCGTTTTCAGGCTGCGGGTACGCAGAATCTCCCGCTATCTCTGGCTGGTTGCGGGCGGGGGATTATATGCATATTTTACCATCCAGCTCAGGCAGCATCCTGAAGAGGCGGTCCACTTTCTTGAATACGGGGCACTGGCCTATTTTTTTTTCAGGGCCCTGAGCTCCAGGATCAGGGACCGGACGATATATATAACGGTTGTCCTGTCGGTACTGTTTGTGGGCACACTCGATGAATTCATTCAGTGGCTGATGCCGGAAAGGTACTGGGATTACAGGGATGTGGGAATCAATGCGCTTGCCGGGGTATTCTTTTCAGTAATCATGTGGAAGGGCATCAGGCCGGAGATAATATCCCGTCCGGTCCGGAGGCTGTCCATCCGGGTACTGGCCGGTGTGATCACACTGGACCTGCTCTTCCTCGGGCTCTGTCTTTCCAATACACCGGATGCGGTCAGGCGTTATACTGCTGCATTCGGGCCGCTCATGTGGCTCAGGGGCGAAGAAGTGATGACGGAATTCGGTCATGCCTACAGGGACCCTGAAACCGGGACATTCTATTCAAGGCTGACCCCGCGGGAATTAAGAGAGCATGACATCAAAAGCAGCAGCACATATAAACCGCCGGTTGATGAAACAAGCTCCCCGGAAGACTATGAAAAGCTGCTCAGTACCTACACGCGGGCCTCTGATCCTTTCATGTACGAATTCCTCATGCACGTAATAGAGAGAGACCTCAGCCTTGATAAATTCCTGAGGACCGGCAATCATCGAAGCGGGCTTGCCGCATTCAGGGAAAACCTGATCCTCGAAAAATATTTCGGACGCACACTGAGATACTTCAACGCGGTCTGGCCCCCTGAAAAAAGGGGGTATTTCAAGGATTCACAGCACTGGCTCAGAGAAGATTATGCAAGCCTCAGCGGCAAAGGAAAGATGATAACCGCCTTCAGCCTGAGGACAGCCTGGCTGGTCATAATCATCATACTGGCGCTGGTGTGGACAGCGGCTGAATTATGGATAAAAAGGCTCGGGGATTTTCATCAAGACATGTCTTTATTTCCCCGGTGAAATCCTCTCCGTACCTCCCCCTGAGGGGAAAACGTGAGTGAAGTGTTAAAGCGGAAGTTATTATACCGCTTAACCTTAATGTTGCATAAGCCGGCGGGGAGCACATAAAACGGCTATTTACAAATAGTGGCACCAAATGTAAAATATCTTTATGTACTACAGAAAGATATGGGTTGATAAGATTCGCAGGGCATGGAAAAAAAGATCTCTTGTATGGCTTTCCGGCGTAAGAAGGGTCGGAAAGACCACGTTAACAAAATCTTTCCAGAATGCCGTATACATCAACTGTGACCTTCCAAGCAGCCACGAGATACTCGAGGACCCGGAGTTCTTCTATAAAAACATTTCATCCGGAATTATCATTTTCGACGAAATACATCAATTAAACAACCCCAGTATGGTTTTGAAAATAGGAACCGACGTATTTCCTCATCTCAGGATAATCGCCACCGGTTCATCCACCCTGACGGCTACAAAAAAATTCCGTGACAGCCTCACAGGCAGGAAAACGGAGATTCATCTGACACCTGTCCTTTATAGTGAATTGCCCGCCTTTCATATCAGCAACCTTAAAAAAAGGTTGCTTTACGGAGGGCTGCCTGAGCCGCTGCTCTCGGAAGAAAAGGATGCCGATTTTTATTCCGAATGGATGGATTCATTTTATGCCAGGGATATCCAGGAACTTTTCAGGGTAGACAAAAGATACGGTTTCCTGAAAATCTTTGAGATGTTGTTAAGACAGAACGGCGAATTGCTTGAAATCACATCGCTTTCCAAACATACGGGACTGGCCAGGCCTACTGTTATGAAATACATCGAAATTCTTCAACTTACATACGGCGTTTTTGTCCTGAGGCCATTCCATGGAGGAGGAAGACAGGAATTGTTGCATCAGCCAAAGGTTTACGGTTTTGATACGGGTTTTGTAACTTTCTGCAGGGGATGGGAATCTTTAAGGGAAGAGGACTGCGGGAAATTATGGGAGAATCTCGTCCTGGACACCCTCTTGCTTGATTATCCGAAGAATCAAATATTTTACTGGAGGACCAAAAAGGGAAAAGAGATAGACTTTGTTATACATAAAAACAGGAGAGACATTACCGCCATTGAATGCAAATGGAATCACGGCAATTACCGCCCGCAAGCGCTCCGCTTATTCAGGGAATTTTATCCTGAAGGGGAAAATATTGTTACAAGCCCCAGGGTGGAGACTCCGTTTGTGAAAAATATCGGCGGCCTCAAAATAAGATTTACAAATCTTCCGGTTTAACGGCAAAAACTCTTAAGCTTACCTTACAGTTGCATAACACCATCGCCCGCAGGCGGGAGAGCCCGGCGGAAAAGCTTTATCTGCGATTCCTCGAGGAAATATTCAGCACGCATATCAACCTCTTTTGCAATTTCACTCCCCGTTAC
>WFVK01000093.1 GCA_015491705.1 Nitrospirota bacterium
CCGGCAGACTGATCGCGGACAGGGGCGGCCGGTTCACCCCGGTGATTGCGTATGCAAGATACAGCCCCGCAGGATGTCACGGCACAGAGCCCCCCGGAGATGTATGGGAAGCGGCGTTCGGCGGAAACGCATATTCCGGGCTGAAGAAAGCCGGTCTGCTTGCCCCCCTTGTTTCCAAGACGATAACCGGAGAACAAATAAAAGATGCGGAGCGCATAATCGGCAGATACAGTAAAGAGGCAGCAGACGCTGTAATAGCCGTCTCATATTTTTCGACAAGCCATACAAGGTTCAGGTACCTTCTGACCAGGATATGCGGTGCCAGATATGCAAGTATGCCGCTCTTTGACGAAATGATGCTTGCAGGACCGATGAGGGTGGACTGGAATGAGATGATGAAAATGACACAGGGGGTCGCGGAAATCGTAAATAAATATGACAGGATAGAGATGGAAACCCCGAACGGCACATTCATAACACTCCGGAGGGGCGGCAGAAAGGCTGTATGCGACACGGGGATACTGACAGCGCCGGGCTCATTCGGCAACCTGCCCGCGGGGGAAGTCTATTTTGCGCCTCTGGAGGGTTCGGCAGAAGGCAGGCTTGTGCTTGAATGGGCGCCCACGAGAAGACTTGAAAATCCGGTTACGCTTCACATTGCAAAAGGCCTTGTTGAAGAGGTTCAGGGCAGTGAGCCGTATGCTGAATACCTGCGGAAGAAACTGTCCGAGAGAGACGACAACAGGAACATAGCGGAGTTCGGAATAGGCACAAACAACAGTGCCTCAAGACCCGACAACATACTTGAGTCCGAGAAGATATCCGGCACCGTGCACATTGCGCTCGGGGATAACAGCTCCTTTGGGGGGAGGGTGAGCACGCCGCTACACCAGGACTTCGTATTTTTCATGCCCACGGTGACATTGATTTCAGGAGAGGACAACAAAAGCGAGACCCTTCTGAAGCATGGGAGGTGGTCTTTCAGCGGATGATTAACAGGCTGTTTTCAGCATTCATCGCGATTATGTTTCTTTTAATCCAGGGATGCTCAGGAGATGAGACGCCCAAGAAGGTAAGCCTGTACAAAAGAGACGGCGGTATCTCCAGGGAGGCGGATTATCCCCGGCAGAACACGATATGGTTCGGATTCGACCCGGTGCTCGGCCCAAAAGAGGAGGTCATGATCTACACGCCTTTTCTTAAATACCTTGAAAGAACAACGGGCAGGCGTTTCCGCATCAAGTTCACAACAAAATACGAGGACACAGTGGAAAATCTCGGCAGGGGTGTCACCGACTTCGCGGCAATAGGCCCGCTGAGATACCTGATAGGGAAGAATGAATACGGCATCCGGTACCTCGTAAGCGGTTTAAACAGGGATGGTTTCCCTGCTTATCACACAATTATATTTACAAGGGCGGACAGCAATATTGAAAGCATAAAAGATATGAAGGGAAGATGCTTTGCATTCGGCGCGGAGACGTCGGCGCAGGGGCACTTCATACCGCGGAAGATGCTGAGTGATGCCGGGATCACACTTGATGATCTCGGTAAATATGTTTATACGGGTTCGCTGAGAAACGCTGTAAAGGCCGTGATTAACGGGGAGTGTGACGCTGGCGGCATACGGGACGGCCTTGCAGAGAGACTGGCCTCCGAGGGAAAGATAAAGATACTGAAGGTATCGGGTGCATACCCCGCGGTGCTTATAGCGTATAACAGCTCAGTGGACGGCAAGATAGTTGAAGCTGTAAAATCTGCACTCCTCTCATTTGACCCAATGGGAAAAGACAGGGACATGCTCTTTGACTGGGACAGGACGGATATGCCAGGTGGTTTTACCGAGGTAAAGGAACCGGCTCTTGACAGGGTAAAGGCGCTTGCAATGGAATACGGCCTTTTGAAGAAATGAAATTAAGAACAAAGATAACCATCCTTACCACCGCGATAGCCCTGAGCGTGGTATTTTTCACCCTTCTGCCGATACGTGCCGTTGTCATCAACGCCTTCAGGGATGAACTGGAGAAAAAGGCCATATCAATAGCCGGCAACCTTGCGGACAGGATAGCCAACAATATCCCCATGAAGGATTATTACCAGACGACAAAGGCATTCAAAGAGGTTCTCAGCAAGGAAAAGGACATAGAGTACATATATGTAACGGATGAGGAGGGTAATATATTCGCCCATACCTTCAGCAACGGCCTGCCGCCTGACATCCTTACATGGAACCCCCTTTCGGATAAAAACCTGCATGTCCAGCTCCTTGATACTGAAAAGGGCTACATAAGGGACGTCGGTGTCAGCGTGTTCAACGGCACAAAATCAGAGCTCCACGTAGGCATAAGGGAGGACAGGCTGAGGGATACCCTGAACGAGATGAGATATCTGACGTTCCCCATCATAATATCAGTGATAATACTCGGGATAATCGCCTCATTTATATTCAGCCGGTTTATCACCGAGCCTCTGAACAAATTCGTTGAATTTACAAAGTTACTCGGCAGGGGGGAATTCGGCAGGAAGGTTGAGGTTCATTCAGGCGCAGGGGATGAGGTAGGGTATCTTGCCCGCAACTTCAACAGGCTTTCCATGGAGCTGAAGATGGCCAGGGAGAAGATGGAAGAGGCATACACATACACACACCTCCTGCAAGCCGAGAAGCTCTCTTCCATCGGCCAGATATCAGCGGGCCTTGCACATGAACTCAAAAACCCCATGACTACTCTCAAGATGCTCTTTCAGGCGTTTAAGGAGCAGCCTGACATGACAAGGGAGGACGCGGAGGTCATCAGCAGCGAGATAGAAAAGATAGACAACATCCTTACGAACTTTATAGGCTTTGTGAAACAGAAGGGCCTCAACTATTCACTGGTGGATTTAAACTCCCTCATCGACCGCGTCCTGACGCTTGCCACATTTGACATTGAAAACTCGAATATAACCGTGCACAAGGACATGCCGGAGGGCATCCCCCCTGTCAAGGCGGACAGGGCGCTCCTTGAGCAGGTGTTTCTTAATCTCATCATCAATGCCGTGCATGCAATGCCTGACGGCGGGGAGATAAGAATATCGGGCAAGACGGACAACGGTTTTTCCGAGGTCATGATATGGGACAGGGGAAGCGGCATCCCGCAGGATATCCGCTCAAAGATATTCGACCCGTTCTTCACCACCAAGACAGACGGTACCGGCCTGGGTCTTTCAATAGCTTATAATATAGTGAGGTCGCATGGAGGCAGGCTGTTTTTTGACAGCGTGGAGGGCAGGGGGACGGTATTCACCGTCAGGCTGCCTGCAGGAAACGGTAATTTTAATAAATGAACGGGCGGCGGGGCGAAGTTTTTATACAACTGCAAGGTAAAGAAAGATGAACAAGATTCTCGTAGTGGACGATGAAAAAGGAGTGCGCCACTCCTTCAGAAAGATTCTGGGCAGGTGCGGATACGACGTCGTCACAGCGGAAAACGGAACAGAGGCCCTGGAGAAGGCCGGCAGCGAAAATCCGGACCTCGTCATAATGGACGTCACCATGCCGGGAATGGACGGACTGGAGACACTCAGGAGACTGAAAAGCGGCAACCACTCCATTACTGTGATAATGATGACGGCCTACAGCACGTCGGAGAGGGCGATAACCGCGATGAAGTACGGGGCCTACGATTACCTGACCAAGCCGTTTGACAATAATGCATTGATATCGCTGGTCAAAAAGGCCATCATGGACAGGAAGATGTCCACCCCCGTGACATTCGACGGCATTGATGATGAGGAAGAGGGTGACAGGATTATAGGCAGGAGCCCTGTCATGCTCAATATATTCAAGAGGATCGGGCAGGTCGCTGAAACGGATGTAACAGTGCTCCTGAGAGGCGAGACAGGAACAGGCAAGGAACTGATCGCAAGGGCGCTTTACCACCACAGCAAGAGGGTTAACAGGCCGTTCCTGCCGGTCAATTGCGCCGCCATCCCGGAGACCCTCCTTGAAAGCGAGATATTCGGACATGAAAAGGGAGCGTTTACAGGCGCGGACACAAGGAGGATCGGCAAGTTCGAGCAGTGTGACGGCGGCACAATGTTTCTTGACGAAATAGGGGACATGCCCCTGGCCCTGCAGGCAAAGCTGCTCAGGGTCCTGCAGGACGGATGTTTTCAGCGGCTCGGGGGAAAGGAACTGATAAGGGCGGATGTCAGGATCATTGCGGCAACCAACAAGGACCTCGAGACCCTGAGGGACAGGGGCCGGTTCAGGGATGACCTGTACTGGCGCCTGAATGTAATCAGCATCATGCTGCCGCCGCTGCGGGAGAGAAGGGATGACATCAGCGACATAGTGCAGTATTTCATACGCAGGTTCAACAGGGAACTCGGCAAAAGCGTAAAGGGCATCTCCCCGGAACTCCTGAAGGAGTTCCGCAAATACCACTGGCCCGGAAACGTAAGGGAACTGCAGAACATTATCCAGCGCGGCATGGTCGTGTGCCGGAGGGACATCCTCTCCAATGATGACTGCGAATCTCCATCCCAGCCGGACATGAGAGCGGCGAAGACGGAAGATGTACGCAAAATACTCTCGGGCGCGGTGGAAAGGATACTGCAGGCAGGCGGAACGGATATATACAGGGAGGCGGTCAGTGATTTTGAAAGGCTGCTGATAGAAAAGGCCCTTCAACTGAACAACAACAATCAGGCCCTGACCGCGCGCATGCTCGGCATCTCCAGAAATACACTCAAGGCGAAACTCGAAAGGTGATATTGTTCAATTAATGAACGTCCTGGTCAGAAATTGAGCAAAACCCCCTGTTTTCCGGGAGGATTCAGTAAATAATTCAACGATATTTTACTGGCATGATCCTTGCACTCCAAATTATATCTTTATTCAACTCGGCCGCGTATCAGCCTGAAATCAAACACAACAACATGAAAGGAGAAGGAGAGGTATGAAAAGACGCAGACTGGTCGTATTGGTTGTGCTGTTGTTCATGGTGAGCCTTGTCTCAGCCGCGACAGCCGCAAAAAAATCCATTCTTGACGAGGTCAAGAAAAGGGGGGTGGTCAGGATCGGTTCCGGAACCACGGTGCCGCCTGTTAATTATATAGACAAAAACGGCAACTGGACCGGATTCGACATAGACCTCGGCAATGAGATCGCCAGGAGACTCGGCGTAAAGGTTCAGCGGGTCAATGTAAACAACAAGACAAGGATAGCGTTTCTCGCCAACAGGAGAATAGACCTGACCATATCCAGCATGAGCCATACCAGAAGCCGTGACGAGCAGATTGACTATGCAGAGCCCCCGTACCTGTGGTCAGGAAAGATTTTTTACGCAAAAAAGGGCAGGTTTAAAACCCCGATGGACATTTGCGGCAGGAGGATGGCGGTTGTGCAGGGCTCAAACGCCTACCTTGCAGGACAGGACTATCTGAAAGAGCTCGGCTGCACCAAAAAATTCATAATAAACGCATATCAGACCAATGCCGAGTGCTTCCTCGCATTGAAACAGGGCAAGGTGGATGCCTACATTCAGGACACGCCGATAATAGCAGGCGTTGCCGGCAGCGAAGGAGTGGACTATGAGGCGGTAGGCCCTATCTTCAGCCCCGGCCTGTACGGCATAGGCGTTCCACCCAATGACAGCAAGTGGAGGGACAAGATCAGCTTCCTTCTCCAGGATATGCTCAAAGACGGGACATATGAAAAGATTTACCAGAAGTGGTTCGGCCCGAACGGGAAATTCCCGCTCCCGATCAATGCGAGGCCCAGACTGCCGGAGGATATATTCGGCAAGAACAAGCCATGGGTATGGCCGAGGTAAGATAACGGCAATCATCCCGTCTCCCCGCGGAATCCAGGCTGCGGGAAGACGGGAGATGAAAAAAGGGAGTGAGTTTGCCGGTGAATAAGTTTGACCTTAAATTAAAAGAATGCGGGCATTATCCGCTTACCGCGCAGGATATCTCGACCCTGCAGGTAAATGTGGGTTACAGGTGCAACCTGACGTGCTCCCACTGCCATGTGGAGGCGTCTCCTGACAGGAAGGAGATGATGTCCCTGAGCACAATGTCCAGGATACTTCAGCTTCTCAGGGAGAATGACCGCATAGGCACTGTGGACATAACAGGCGGTTCACCGGAGCTGAACCCCTATTTCAAGTATTTTGTAAAGTCGTGCGTTGACCTCGGGAAAAACGTGATTGTCAGGACAAACCTCGCGATATTCGCTGAAGACTCTCTGCAGGATATACCGCAGTTCCTTGCGGACCACAGGGTCAGGATAGTGGCATCCCTGCCCTGCTACACAGAGGAAGGCGTGGACGGCCAGAGGGGACGGGGCACGTACAGAAAGGCGATAGAAACTCTGAAGACACTGAATACACTCGGATACGGCAGGGAAGGCACGGGAATGAAGATAGACATAATGTTTAATCCGGCGAAGGCGGACATCGCGCCGGACCAGAAGATGCTGGAGAATGCCTATAGAGAGAAATTGCGCGAAATGCACGGCATTACATTCAGTCACCTTATAGCCCTGAGCAACATGCCCATAGGCCGGCTGGGCAAATCCATGTCGCCTGAAGAACATGCGGAGTATATAAAAAAGCTCGAAGAGCAATTCAACCCCGCAACCGTCGAGGGTGTTATGTGCAGGCACCTGATAAGCGTCTCCCCGGACGGCAGGCTTTTTGACTGCGACTTCTGGCAGGTGCTGGACCTGCCGGTGAAAAACGGGGGCTCACGGGTTGAAGAATTTAGTTACGAGAAACTGAAAAACAGGGAGATTGTTACGAACCGGCTGTGTTTCATGTGCACTGCAGGAGCAGGAGCAGGCTGCAGCGGTGCACTGACATAAATTGCCGGCTTAAAGACCGACGATTTGATTCCTGCTTTACCATGGAGGATAAAAGGGATAAATGCTTGAGCCGAAAAAATACATATTTACTGAACAGGGGGGCGGCAGAACAGAGGTGATAAGGGTGCAACCTGTCAATTACAGGAAAAAATTATTTAAAAAGGAATTGATAGAGGTATTTCGGAAATTCGGCTATCTCGGGGAAGGAAAAGACTATGAGGTGCAGATCAGGACCACATCCGGCAATATAGCCTGGATTAATATAAACAGCATAGAAACAATCAAGTAATTAACGGTTACTTTAACCCTGATAATACGTTACCCCGCTATCTTGCATGAAATGGGTTTAGGTACTTAAAGCCCGATTAATTGACAGGCATCGTTGATTGATCGGGTTTTTTATGTGAATTATGTGAACAGGGAGCAGAGGACAATGTCTGAATCGGATAAGGATACATTCACGGCAGGTGAGAAAGACAATAACGGCCCGGTGGCTGCAGCAAGGAAGAAGGAGTTCAAAAAGGAACTGATGAACATATTCAGAAAATTCGGTTATCTGGAAGAAAAGAAAGACTATGAAATAAGAATCAGAACAACATCAGGCAACATAGCATGGATTAATATCAGGGGGATAGAAA
>WFVK01000094.1 GCA_015491705.1 Nitrospirota bacterium
ATTGTTCCCGGATTCGTTCGAGGATTCGGAACTCGGCCCAATTCCGAAGGGGTGGAGGGTTGGCCCGCTTACCGAAATCTCCACACTACAAACCAAGACCGTTCAACCAAGTAAGCGGCCAGATACCCTGTGGGAGCATTACAGCATTCCTGCTTTCGATGAAGGACGACAGCCCAAATGGGAGCGTGGCGATACGATTAAGAGTGGGAAGTACGCTGTACCACATAATTCGGTACTTGCCTCAAAGTTAAATCCCCGGTTTCCTCGCATCTGGCTCCCCGAGATCACGGATTCGGACGTGGCAATCTGTTCAACCGAATTCATGCCTTTCGTGCCCACCCAAGACACATGGCGACCGTACCTCTACGAATTAATTAAACCTAATGAATGCGGCAGACCATCTCCAACGGCTGTGATACAAAGTGTGATTGATACAGGTGAAGCAGAAATGAGCCCTTACCTTGACGAATCCCAACTCGAAATCGCCACCGTGGATTACTTCCGCGAATTGGGCTACGAGTACATACACGGTGCTTACATTGCCCTGGACCTGTCTGTGTCGGGCGCGGTATGGCAGGCAGGCGGTGAAGCCTACGGCAGTATTCGAAAGGTTGAATGTTAATGTTGTTAACGAAACTGCTTTCTCAGTCTGAGGGGAAAACGCTTGAGTTCAAACGCGATCTTTCTTCTCTGAAGCCGATACTCAAGACGCTGGTCGCAGAGCTGGGACTCATGGAGGAATGGGGCAGTGGGTACAGGAGGGTAATAGAATCGTGTCAAAACGGTGGATACCCCTCTCCTGATTGGCAGGAGCTGGGATCTGCGTTCCGTGTAATCTTTTACCCGCATCCTGAAATCAAGGTTGCTCCCGAGACGGCTGTCCCTGTAAATGTCCCTGTAAATGTCCCTGTAAACGAGAGGCAGCAATGGTTTTTGAACCAGCTCGGCGCAGGAAATAAAGTGAAGGCCGCCGATGTGGCTGCGCGCTGGAAGGTAACGGAAAAGACGGCAAAGAGGGATATCGCGGCCTTGAAGAAGCACGGAATCATCGAATTCATCGGCGCCCCTAAAACAGGTTTTTACCGCATAAAGGAAACATCGGAAGGATCGCCGGCATGAACGAATCCGTCCTTGAACAAGCCGCTCTCGACTGGTTCCGCGAATTGGGCTACGAGTACATACACGGTGCTCACATTGCCCCGCTGCCTACACCGCCTGCCTGTGCGGTGCACGCAGACAGGTCGCAGCCGCGCGCGACAGGCAGGCGGCAAGAAACGTTATCTCCAGGCCGTCTCAGCCCTTTCCAAGGCCTTTGCATTGGCAGTGCCCCATGAGCAAGCTCTGGCGTTCGAGATGAAGTGGGACTGTTCCAGGAGATCCGTTCGGCTCTTGTCAAAGCCACGGTGTCCTCTCCGACTCGGAGAGAACACCGGATGAGATGGAGTCTGCAATCCGGCAGCTCATATCACGCGCGGTCTATTCTACCAGAAGGAACTTCACCTTGATTGTTAAATAACGTTACAGCTATACTATATATTCGTGGAGATTTCATGAAAAAAAAACACATTCACCTCCTTATCGGCCTTGTTGTGATGGGCCTGTCCCTCGTCTACGCCTTCTGGGATGTGGACCTCGCCCAGCTCGGCAACGCCCTTTTGTCGGCGCATTATATCTATCTTGTTTTTGCGATAGGGATAGTTATCATCAGTTATGTGTTAAGGGCGATGAGATGGCGTTACCTCATCCGGTCGGTAAAGGATGTAAGGACATCGCGCCTCTATTCCCCGCTGATGATAGGCTTTACGGCCAATATGCTCCCGGCGAGGGCGGGCGAGTTTATAAGGGCATACCTTCTGAGCAAGAAGGAGCGTATAAGCTTCAGCGCCTCTTTTGCCACTATCTTCATAGAGAGACTGTTTGACCTGACTCTGGTCCTGCTTTTACTGGTGTGGGTCATGTTTTTCATGCCGGGGATATTTTCCGCGGGCGGCGCCGAGGGGACAAATCACCTGCTGGATAAGGTCAAGGTTTTCGGGATCACGGCTTTATCGTTCTGTCTGTTTATTTTTCTGTTTTCGGCGCTCCTGCAGTATAAAAACAACCTGGCCATGAAGATAGTCGATATATGCACGCGCCCCTTCCCGCACAAGTGGAGAGAGAAAATTTTCGGTATGGTTCACTCCTTTACAAACGGGCTTGAGATAATACGGGACAGGCAGGGATTGTCGGCCACGATCATCCTCACGTTTCTCATATGGGGCTCGTTTATTATCCTGTATTACCCGCTTTATCTGGCATTTGGCATACAGGTCGATATGCCTGTAATATCTTCGCTTGTTATCCTGAGCCTGACAGTGGCTATTTTTATCACCGTTGTGCCCACCCCGGGATTTATAGGGTCTTACCAGTTGGGATGCATCGCGGCGCTGAACGGCATATTCGGCATCGAGAAGGCTGTTGCCCTGAGCTTCGGCATTGTTGCATGGGTGGTCGTAATGGGATCGACCGTTATAATCGGAACCCTCTTCGCCGTTAAAGAACATGTTTCGCTCGGCGAATTATCCGCGGGCAAGGAGCGGATGGATCAGCCTGATTAACCTTACAGTTGCATAACACCATCGCCCGCATGCCGGAGAGCCCGGCGGAAAAGCTTTATCTGCGATTCCCTGAGGAAATATTCAGCACGCATATCAACCTCTTTTGCAATTTCACTCCCCGTTGCTTCCTGCAACAGAGATGTATTTCCAATATCCCATCGCTTTATAAAGGTTTTACGGCGGGCTCTCCAGCCGGTTTATGCAACGTTAAGACACATATACAAGCTACCATATTGAATAATATTTTTGGAAATCCGTATGAATCCGATCCTGATCATTCATAAACCGGCAGAAGGGGCCGCTGGAAAAGAGATTGGGTAAGCAACGTTTATATCAAGCAAAAATCCCTCCGGTGCCGGTCACGGAGGGATTTCGGAGATTGCTGGCGTCCCCAAGGGGATTTGAACCCCTGTTACCGCCTTGAAAGGGCGATGTCCTGGGCCAGACTAGACGATGGGGACAGGATGGTGAGCCGCGAAGGATTCGAACCTTCGACCCACGCCTTAAAAGGGCGTTGCTCTACCAGCTGAGCTAGCGGCCCGCTTTCAGCGGTAGATAGTATAACAAAAACGCAGGAGAAAAAACACTGCTTCCCGCCCCGCGCTTTATGTGACATCATCTTTACATCTCGAATGCATCCCTGATCAGTTCAAACTTCGGCCTGCCGCGCCCGTAATAAACGCTCACAATGTCAAACCTGCACGGGGGTACGTCTTTGAGCCTTTTCAGGTACAGCATGGCGGCCATTGCAATCCTGCGCCTCTTGAAGGTGTTCACCGCTTCAAACGGCTGTCCGTATCCCAGACTCTCCC
>WFVK01000095.1 GCA_015491705.1 Nitrospirota bacterium
CCCTCACCCTGACCCTCTCCCCCTCCGGGAGAGGGGATATTGCTCATCCGCGGTCAACTCTTGACATTACCTTTTTTGTTATGACCCCCCTTGAGCCTTCTCATCATCAAACGTACCGGTCTCGCATGCCACCACAAAGGCCTCCCCCATGCGTTTCAGTTCCTCCCATTCCTTCCGTATTCTCCGGGCGTCGCTTCCCGATATCTTTTTGTCATCATTGTATGACTGGACGATGGCGTCGAGGGTGTCCGAGAACTCCTTGACAAAGCGCTGGATATTCTGGAGCATGTCGATGTTTATATCGGATTTGTCGCTGTGAATGTTTTTAACGAAGAACCCTCCCGCCGACCGGCACAGCCAGTTTATTATTCTCTCGTCTTCTGTAACTTCGTAAATCCTGATTATGCGGTCGAGCGGGTTCGGGGCGCCGCTTGTCTTTGAACCGTCAGGCAGTTCGGCAACTTCCTCGCACCATTTATAAACCAGTGTAGTGGATACATTAAGCTCCGCAGCGACCATCTTGGCGCCGACTTTTTCTATGACACTTTTTAATATCTGATAAGAGAGTTCCATTTTTTCTCCTTGTTGAATCGCAATGGTTCAGCACCCACTGCATGAAATCTTTTTTACCTTGCAGGCTCTCCCGCCGGGTTATGCGACATCAAGGTTTATTAATGTGCGCCCCTGCAAAACGTCACTGAAGATCTCAACAGGGAAGGGACTCCGCTGCCGGATAATCCGTGATCACCCGGTCTGTCCGTACGTCAGTGAAAAATTTACAGGAGCCCTTTTTTAAAAGTATATACGAAAGTACCCGTTTTGGAAATTATAATTCTGCACTGATTTTATAATGGGGACTGCAGGGAGTTTTCGCAGGGGCAGGGGGGATTGGAGTGCCGCCTTATCCGAAGGCTTGCATAATCCGGGCGGCGGACCTGCCGCCTTTTATGCATGACCTGCGCGCCGGGGAATCAGGGGGCGGACATCGCAAATGCATTGTAAAACCGCGCATAGATGTCATTCCTTGATATGAGCTGTTCATGCGTGCCGCTGTCTGTGATCTCCCCCTGATCGAGAACCACTATCCTGTCCGCGTTCCTGATCGTCGACAGCCTGTGGGCAATTACAATGGTCGTCCTTCCCTTCATTAATTTTTCAAGGGCCTTCTGCACCATTGCCTCGGAGACCGAATCAAGGGAGGATGTGGCTTCATCAAGTATCAGTATGGGAGGGTTTTTCAGTATCGCCCTTGCTATTGCTATCCTCTGGCGCTGCCCTCCGGAAAGCATAAGCCCCCTTTCGCCTATAACGCTGTCATACTGTTCGGGCAGCTCTCTTATAAACTCGTCGGCATATGCAAGCCCTGCGGCACGGATGATGTCGCTTTCCGTTGCGTCTCTCCTGCCGAAGGCTATGTTTTCCCTGACCGTGTCGTTGAAGAGAATGATGTCCTGGCTTACAATGCCTATAAGCTCCCTTAATGAATGCTGTTCCACTTCATTGAGGTTTATCCCGTCGATTGTGATGACACCGGCCGAAGGCCTCCGGAAGCGCGGGATAAGATCCACAAGGGTCGATTTTCCGACACCGCTCTGGCCCACGATGGCGATGACCTCCCCGTGATTTATATCGAGATTGATGTCCTTCAATACATAGGAGCTGTTTCCGGGATAAGCAAAGGACACGTTCCTGAATTTCAGCGCATCCGTAAACCGGTCTATCTTTATGCTGCCATTTTCTTCCTGCGCGGTATCAAGCAGGGTGTCTATTCTCTCTATCGAACCTATCGTCTCCTGCAGGGCCGTATAGGCCTCGCCCACCTTCTTGATCGGTGAGAAGGCCATATAAATTGCCGCAAGCATGGAGGCGAGATCACCGGGTGACATAGCACCCTTTGCGATCAGCGTGACGCCGTACCACAGGGCAAAAGCCACGCCCATTCCGGTCACAACATCTATGACCAGCTTTGTAAACTCCTTGAGCCTTATCACCCGCAGCATTTCCCTGTAGTATCTCTGGTTTTCATTCCTGAACTTTTCTCCCATTACGTCTTCGCGGTTGAAGACCTTGATTATGCGCATCCCCTGGATAGCCTCTCCTATCCTGTGCGTTACCAGCGATATCCTTCTCTGGGCATCTTTCCTCTTCTTCTTCACCCTCTTGCCGAATTTTCTCGTGCTGAGACCGATAAACGGAAGCAGGATCAGTGTCATCAGTGTCAGGTCCCATCTCCTGTAAAATGCAATTCCCAGCAGGAAGACAACCGTGGGGATTTCCATGACGAATGTTCTCATCACATGGGAGATAAGGCCGTTCAGCACTTCCACGTCGTTGATTATCCTTGATATAATGACACCGGATGATTCCCTGTTGAAAAAACCCACGGGCAGTGTCAGGATATGGCTGAACAGCCTGTTTCTCATTTCCCTCATTAATTTCATTCCCGCGGACTTCATCAGGTATGTCTGTCCGAATCCCACCAGTCCCTTTGCGGTAAAAAGCAGGACGATGCCTAGCGGGACGAACCTGAGATACTCGTATTTCTTCGCCACCAGCACGTCATCGAGGGCGGGCTTGACAATCCAGGCGATAGAGGCCGTTATACCGGACACGATAAGGCCGAGCACAATGCCGCCCAGAATCCTCGGCCAGTAGGGTTTGGTGAGAGTGATTATCTTTCTGAACATCCGCATATGAATTATAGTATAAAAGAATATTGGATTATATTAAACCTTACACTTGCATAAAACCATAGCCGGCGGGCATGAGAGACTGCCCGCCCATGCCACATTAAGGTTACCTTACAGTTGCATAACACCATTGCCCGCATGCCGGAGAGCCCGGCGGAAAAGCTTTATCTGCGATTCCCTGAGGAAATATTCAGCGCG
>WFVK01000096.1 GCA_015491705.1 Nitrospirota bacterium
GATTACAACAGGGTCAATCTCCTGATAGCGGTGCTTGATAAACGTCTCGGCATGCGCCTGGGCGGAATGGATATTTACGTGAACGTGGTCGGAGGACTGAGGGTCGACGAGCCGGCTATCGATATTGCGATTATGGCGGCGGTTGCGTCGTCTTTCAGAAATCAGCCTATAGACACGGGGACCTTCACCTTCGGAGAAGCCGGCCTGTCAGGGGAATTAAGGGCGGTAAGCCGGGCGGAAACAAGGATCATGGAAGCTGCAAAGCTGGGGTTCAAGAAGGGCATCGTCCCTGCCGGCAATGCAGATATACCCGGCAGACATAATATCGAGATCACAGGGGTGAAAAATGTTGAAGAAGCTGTTGAGATTCTGTTTTATTAGCGCAGTCCTTGTCGTTGCGGGATGTGCACCGCGGGTGACAACGGCACCCCCGCCGCAGTACATTGACCGTGAGCTCTCGCTCCGCGATATCGTTGCAGCGGCCGGCGGCGATATTGAAGTGCTGAAGGCGATAGCGGATATAAAGATTGAAAAGAACAACAGGCCATATGATTTCATCAATGCATCCATACTTCTCAGGAAGCCCGATATGCTGCACATGAGGATATACAAGTTCGGCATGCTGGTGAAGGACTTTGTGATTAAAGACGGAAAGCTCTACGTCCTGTCGGGAAAGGGAAGCGGCGGACTGAAAAAGCTCGGGGATGAGTTCTACAGTGCGGTTTTCTGGTGGGACGACATGGACGGTGCCGTTATGGATACAAGGGGCGGAGAATATATCATCAGGTCGAAAGACAGGGTGATACATATTGACAGGGCCACGCTCCTGCCCGTAAGACAGGCCCTGAAGGCGTTTAATAACAGGAAGATACTGATTACATACAGCAGGCCGGTGAATAACGGCGGATTCTGGTATCCCTCGCTGATTGAAATATCCGCGGGTGAATTCAGGTTTACGGTCAGGCTGAAAAAGCTGTTGAAAAACCCCGCCCCCCGCAGGCTTGATTTCCGGATCCCGGTTGAGAGCTGAATATTCCTTATTTCAACCGTAGTCTTTGAACTCCCCTTCTTCCCCTTCTGCCTCAGCGGGTTTCAGATCGAGGTTCATGGCAACGGCGTCTATAATAGCCCTGCCCACGGGTTTCTCCCTGATGAGAAAACCCTCCAGTATGGCGTTGTCGCATATGGTGTTTATCAGCCGGGGAATGCCTCTTGAATAGATATGAATGAACTTGACGGCCTCGGGGGTGAATACCGGTTCGCTGCACCCGGCCACATTCAGGCGGTGTGTAATGTAATCCCTGGTGATATTTTCATCAAAGCCGGTTAATTTGAACTTTACGACTACTCGCTGTTTCAGTGCCGTATCCAGCGCGAGGATCTCTTCAAGCTCCGGCAGTCCGAAGAGCACGAGGGTCATCAGCTTCCCCTCGTCAATCTCCATGTTGAGAAGCCCGCGCAACTCCTCCATGATCTCTTTTGACCTGAGCATCTGCACTTCATCTATAAGCACCACGGTCTTGAGTCCCAGTTTGTGCAGGGCGCGAAGTCTTCGCAGGAGCTGTCCCAGTATCTCCAGTTTGGTCCCGCCGACGTCTTTTATTCCGATCTGCATTGCGATCTTTCTCATCAGCCAGTCCGTGGTGACGGAGGTATGCAGCACTATAAGGAGGGCGGCCTCGTATTTCTCTTCATCCAGCTCATTAAGCATTCTTCTTGCAAGTGTGGTCTTGCCTGTGCCCACATCGCCCACCACCACTGCAAGCCCCTTCATGGTGTCCACTGCGTATTTAAGCCTCAGGAGTGCCTCTGAATGCTGGGCGCTGTTGAAGTAAAACCTGTCGTCTATAGAGGTCGAGAAGGGATATTCTTTTAAATTGTAAAATTCCAGAAAATCCATCATGAAAAAATTTCGGGCTGAAAAACAACCCTGCAAATGATAAGACAGCCGGCTGAAATTTATTATACCTTAAATTCAATTTTAATGGCTGAGCAATCTGCCGTGCAGTTGCATGAAACTGTTGCCGCGGCCGGGACGGCCCGGCGGTTTTCCGGCAGGCTCTCCCCTCCGATAGCGATGGTTTTGTGCAAGTGTAAGGTTTATGGGCCATCAGGGGAAGGTTGATTTATAAA
>WFVK01000097.1 GCA_015491705.1 Nitrospirota bacterium
CCCCTGTACCGTTCGGTGAATATGGGACAGATAAACTCCCTGCTGTTTCTGTTTTGTGTTTCAGCACTGTATTTTATTCACAAAAACCGCGCATGGCCGGCCGGTTTTCTGATAGCCGCGGCATCTCTTATCAAGATATTTCCACTGGTGCTGATCCCGTTCTTTGCCCTAAAACGGCAGTACAGAATAATCGTAACAACCTTCGTGAGTATGCTCCTGCTCATCGGTGTCTCTGCAATCTTCCTGGATATCAATCTGTATGTAACCTTTTTAAGTGATGTACTGCCCGGAATGGCTTCTGCAGGCGGCTTTTACAGAAGTCAGGGGCTTCTTGCCTTTTTCCTGAGGCTCCTTACGGAAAACCAGGCTGTAAAATCCATAGGGAACTATCCCGGAACGGCGAATTTTCTTTACATGGCGTCAAGCGGAATCGTGATGCTCTCGGCTCTTTTTGTTACGCGAAGACAGCGGGATGCAGGGACACTGCGTTATGACATGGAATACGGGCTGTATTTCGTGGTCGCCCTGTTGGTTATGTCCAAGTCCTGGCAGCACTATGCAATCTTCCTGCTCATCTCATACCTTTATATTTTTGAGTTTCTCGTATATCAGCATTATGAAAACCCGCGGAAAGAGTTCATCATGTTTCTCGTGTTCCTGTCTTTTTGTATATGGGCATTCATGCTTACCTCCGACAGCGAGTATGAGAAACTCTTTTCATTTGACAGTATAATTATGAACCTGCTTGTTTCATCAAAATTTATCGCTACCCTGCTCCTGTTTATATCCAATATCTGGATCCTTCGCAGGAAAGCGGAAGGGGCAGTGCCGGTGCAATCTTTATAGTGAATCTTCATGGCAAATGCAATGAACGGAAAAATAAATTTCCCTGCAGCATTGCGGTTTGATTTTTTGACATGGGTATGTTAATTTTATCTATTATCTCAAAACTCTGACAGGGCCATAATGACCAAGACACTGCTGATAAAAGCACCGTATCTGGAGGTATACAGGGGACTGGATGAAGTCGCCACCAACCAAGCCCCGTTGGGTCTGGCATATATAGCGGCGGTGCTCAGGAAAGCCGGTTACCCGGTAAACCTGATCGACCCCGAGAACCAGGACATGACTTATGATGATGTGGCCTCCCTTATACGGAAGGAAAAACCCGATATAGTCGGCATCAGCGCAGCCACCGCCAATTTTGTAAATGCCGTAAAACTTGCAAAACTGGCCAGGGAGGCAGGGGTACCGATAGTTGCGGCGGGAGGTATCCACGCCACCTCATTGCCTGAGGAGGTGCTTGACAGGCATCCTGAGATAGATATCGTCGTAATAGGTGAAGGAGAACAGACCATGCTGGACCTGTGCAGGGCCGTTGAAGGGGGAGGAGAGATCGATTATTACGCCATCCCTGGTCTTGCATTCCGCGGCTCCACAGGGGAGATAAAAAAGAGCCCTCCGAGGCCCCTGCTTACGGACCTGGACAGCCTGCCGTTTCCCGCCCGTGACTTCCTTCCCATGAAAAAATATAATGTCCAGATTCATCTCAGCAGTGTAAGGGGGGTCAAGGCGACCATGATCAGCAGCCGGGGCTGTCCGAATCACTGCATCTTTTGCGCCGCCCACCTCACGATGGGTCACAGGTACCGTCCAAGGAATGTGGAGGCCGTGGTTGATGAAATGGAGCACCTTGTACGGGATTACAAGGCCGAATATATCCAGTTTTACGACGATACATTCACGATAAACTACGACCGTACGGTCAGGATGTGCAATGCAATCATAAAACGCGGTCTGAAGGTCAAGTGGTTCGCACACGCGAGGGTGAATACAGTGGATGAAGACCTTCTCCGGCTGATGAAACGCGCGGGCTGCACCCACGTAAGTTTCGGCATCGAGTCGGGCAACCAGACGATTCTCAGGAATATCAGAAAGGGAACAACACTCGATCAGGCCCGGAAGGCCGTAAAGGCAAGCCAGCGGGCGGGTTTAAAGACACTGTCAACCTTTATGATCGGCAATCCCGGGGAAACTCCGGAGACTATAAAGGATACGATTGATTTTGCGGTGGAGCTCAATTCCGACATCGCTGTATTCAGCATAATGGTCCCCCTGCCCGGAACGGAAGTTTACAACAAATACAAAGGTGTGCTCTTTGATACATCACTGGACTGGACGGATTTCAAGACTCTCCTTACCACAAACAGGCTGGCCCTCATATCCAAGACATTGACGCATGAGATGCTGGTGAGTTCCCTGCACACCGCATGGAAGCGGTTTTACCTGAGACCGAGCTATCTGATCCGCCAAATATTCAGGATGCGGAGCTTTGCAGAGTTCTCTTACTACATACAGGGCGGCGTAAACGTGTTCAGAGAATACCTGTTGACAAGAATGAAACCTTCTCATTAATTTCCTTCTTTAATCAGAATATGCTTTTTTCAATAGAAAAGAAATGGAAGACCGATTTCATTGAAAAGATCGGCATGCTTGAGAGGATAGTGCGCCGCGGGGAGCTTACACCGAAAAAAGTCCTGAACCTGGGACGCAACACCCTGGCCATGCTGTTTCACAAAACAAGGCTTTCAGGATATCCTTCGCTCTTTATGATTGAACCTACCAACAGATGCAATATCGCGTGCACCTTCTGTGATACCGGAAGGGGGCTCACCCGGCGGCCCAAGGCGTATATGTCATTTGATGATTACAGGAAGCTGATCGACGAGGTGTCGGATTATGTCCTTTTCCTTTTCCTGTACTATATCGGAGAGCCCTTCATGCATCCCGACATATACGAGATGATAACCTATGCCCACAGGAAAAAAATCAGTGTATATACATCAACCAACGGCCTCCTGATAAATACACCTGAAAAGGCGGGAAAGCTCGTGGAATCCGGTCTGGATACGCTTCTCATCTCATTTGCGGGCGCTGACAGGGAGACTTATGAAAAATACCAGAAAGGCGGCAGTTTCGACAAGCTCATCAGGAACATTAAACTGATTTCGGAGGAGAAAAAGAAAAGGGGCTCCAGGACGCCGGTCCTCAAACTGCGTTTCATGGTGATGCACCATAATGAGAGCGAAATAGTGCGTATAAAAAACATTGCAGAGGAAACAGGCGTCGATATATTAAATACGCGTGGAATCCTGGTAAAGGGTCAGGATGACGCTATTAAAGACTATATCCCCAAAAACGAAAAATTCTCGAGGTACCGTATAAAAAACGGAAAACTGCAGAAGAAAATCCTTAATAAAGGCAGGTGCCAGTGGCTCTGGCTGGGAGGAATAGTCGGGGTGGACGGCAGGGCACTGCCGTGCTGCGCCGGCTTTAACGAGCTCATACAGTTCGGCGACGTGATGCAGGCCGGAGGCTTTAAAGCTGTGTGGAATAACGACAGGTACAGGCAGATGAGGCGGCAGATACTCAACAGGGACTACAGGTGGCACCGCTGTGCAGAATGCTCCGGTATCCTGGGATACCAGGACTTTACGTGAAATATTATTGTCCCTGATATATCTTCTTCAGCCTGGCGTAAAAGTCTGTATCTGCATCCGGGGGCGGCAATTCCCCCCGCTCCTCTCTTAAAAGAAAGCCTATTATGCTCGCGCACAAATCGGATATATCCCCGCCCTTGACGAGGAAGAGACTCGTTGAGAAATGCAGATATTCTTTTGTCCGCACCGGTTTCTTTACAGCCGCAATAAAACCGGGGAAGAGTATTTCGCTGTCACAGCTCAACGGCCTTATCACGTAGTTGGCCATGCCGCAGGCGAGGGCCAACTGCCTGATGTCCCCTGATTCCATAAATACCAGATTATCGGCATGGTTTCTTCCGAATTCCTCTATTACGTGCTGTAATTTTGCAGCAGGCTGTTCAAACACCGAGACCACTATCGCCGTATCCGGAACCGGGGGATACCTGGTAAGCAGATGGTTTAGAATCTCAAATACAAAAGAGGGATATATTACATTGGCAAATATTATAACCTTCTTTTTGCCTTTCAGTTTTTCAGGAACCGCCGGTTCATCCCTTTTTATCTCTCTGTAGCTGTGAGTAAACAGGGGGATCACCTCTAAATTGTTCTTTGACTTGAAATAAGAGGCTGCCTCATATGTCTCCCTGTCAGTGCATATAACCTTGTGGGCAAGGGCAAAGGTGACCCGCAGGGACGGCTCCCCCATCAGTTTGCTTCTTGTCCTGCCTAAAATAGAAAACATTTCCGAATGAAGGGTGACAATCGGTTTTACGCGGAAGAACCATCCGACACAGACTGAGGACATCAGCCTCATCAGGGCAGGACGCGTATATCCCTTTGTCAGATAATGAAGGGCGTCTTTCCTCCAGATATTGCGCAGCAGCCTGACTATAAAATATATCCAGTTCGTAAAACCGATAAATCCTTTTGTCTTGAACGAGTTTTCAGAAAGATTTATAACACAACAGTCATTGCCTTCTTCCTTCAGCCTGTTTAACAGGAAAAGATTATGGAGACCTTCTTCATCGTATGGAGGAGAAAAGTTTCCAATCAACAAAATGCGCATTATCTGTTATCAAAGTGTAACGCCGACACTATTTCCTTTCTGAAAAATCGAATTTGTCAACGGCATCGTATTTAATGTATTTATTTGAAGTTATGACCGGCTCTTAAACGTTTAAAATAAAAGCTTCTGTTTCCTTCAAACCAGTTATATTAGCCTATAAATTAATAAAATTTCCAGTCCCTCAGCCGATTATATACGAGATTGAAAAAAAGCCGGAAATTAAGATATATTTAATGGTGAGCAAAAAAGCATTAATCACCGGTATTACCGGGCAGGACGGCTCTTATCTGTCGGAACTGCTGCTGTCAAAGGGGTATGAAGTTCACGGGCTTATCCGCAGGGCAAGCACTTTCAATACAAAAAGGATAAACCACCTGTATATCGATCCCCATATCTCCGGGGCAAAACTCTTTCTCCATTACGGTGACCTGTCGGATGCCGGACAGCTCACAAATATCGTGTACAACATCAAGCCCGATGAAATTTATCATCTCGGCGCCCAGAGCCATGTCAAGGTCAGCTTCGAGATGCCGGAATATACGGGGGATATAACGGCTGTGGGCACAACGAGACTGCTGGAGGCTGTAAGGAGAAGCGGCATAAAAACGAGGTGCTATCAGGCCTCCTCATCAGAGATGTTCGGTTCCACTCCGCCGCCCCAAAATGAGCTGTCGCCCTTTCACCCGAGGAGTCCCTATGCGGCGGCGAAGGTCTATGCCTTCTGGATGATCGTCAATTACAGGGAAGCATATGATATATTTGCATGCAACGGCATACTCTTCAATCATGAATCTCCGAGGCGCGGGGAGACCTTTGTAACCAGAAAGATCACAAGAGCGGTGGCCGGTATAATTGCAGGCAGGCAGAAGGTGCTTTATCTCGGAAATCTCGAAGCCAGGAGAGACTGGGGGTTTGCGCCGGAGTATGTCGAATGCCAGTGGCGGATACTCCAGCAGGATGAACCTGATGATTATGTCATCGGCACCGGAGAGAGCCACTCCGTAAGGGAATTTGTCGAACGCGCCTTTGCATATGCCGGCATTGAAATAGAGTGGGTGGGTAAAGGAGCAGATGAAAAGGGTGTTGTCAGGGCCTTGAGCTCATCGTCTTTAACCAACGGTTTAAAGAGCGGTGACACCGTGGTTGAAATCGATCCGCGCTATTTCAGGCCCGCGGAGGTCGATTATCTCCTTGCAGACATCTCAAAGGCGAGGGAAAAGCTCAACTGGCACCCAAGGGTCACCTTTAACGAACTTGTGAAAATTATGGTGGATGCCGACCTGGAATTAATCGGCATCCCTCCACCCGGCGAAGGTAAAAACATTCTGAAAGACAAGGAAATCAAGTGGACAACCAACCAGGTGACAATCAAGTAAGCAGTGTCTTCAGATTAATGTTGCATAAACGGGCAGGAGAGCATGCCTTAAACCCTTCAGACTCTCCTGCCCCGCCGGCGATATCTTAATGCCACTGTAAGGTTAATGCGACTGTGAAGAAAGACGCCAGGATATACATAGCAGGACACAGGGGAATGGTCGGTTCCGCAATCATGCGGAGGCTGCTTTCCGGGGGATATGCCAACATTGTCAAACGCTCCCACTCTGAACTGGACCTTACCCGCCAGGCGGAAGTGGAGGATTTTTTCGCACGGGAAAGGCCGGAATATGTATTTCTTGCCGCTGCCAAGGTCGGCGGCATACTGGCTAACAACACCTATAAGGCGGATTTCATATACCAGAACATAATGATAGCTGCAAATGTAATCCATTCGGCGTATAAATACGGCGTTAAAAAACTGCTTAATCTCGGTTCTTCATGTCTCTATCCGAAATTTGCACCACAGCCGATGAAAGAGGATGTGCTCCTCTCCGGAAGCCTGGAACCCACAAACGAGCCGTATGCAGTGGCGAAGATCTCCGCAATAAAACTCTGCCGGTACCATAATGAACAGTTCGGGACAAACTTTATTTCCGTTATACCCACAAATTTATACGGCCCCCATGACAATTTCAATCTCGAAACATCCCATGTGCTCCCAGCCCTCATAAGAAAGTTTCATCTTGCAAGGCTTTTAAGGGAGGGGAAGTCAGAGGAAATCAGGAGAGATTTTCAAGTGCATCCGCCGGGTTTTGATCTGGCCGACGGGGAAAATCTCACGGATACAGACTCATTGAGAGCCACCCTGGAGAAACTCGGCATCACCGAGGATTACGTGGCGTTGTGGGGGACGGGCGAGGCATACAGGGAATTTCTGTATGTAGAAGACCTTGCGGATGCCTGCGTCTTTATAATGCTCAATTATGACTTTAAAGATTCCGGAGAGACGGTAAATATCGGCACGGGCAAGGATCTGAAAATAAAGGATCTTGCCTCGCTTATCAGGAAAACCGTCGGTTTTGGGGGAGAGATCAGGTTCGACCAATCTAAACCTGACGGCACACCCCGGAAACTCCTTGATGTAAGCAGGATAGAGGCAATGGGATGGAAGGCGAAGACACCGCTCGATGAAGGCATAAGAAAAACCTACGAGTGGTACTCGAGCCTGAATACGTCAGCCCACCAGTAACACCGGCAATTCCGACATCCTCGTCACCTCGTACGAGATGCTTCTGTGCAGCATCCTCTCCAGGAAATGCTGCCCGCAGGTATTTCCTATCATTATCATACTCGCCTTTCTTTCCCGTGAGACACGCAGAATCTCATTTAGAATTTCTCCCGCTCCGAGATGCGGCTGAGCCTCAATGCCGCATGATTCGAGTTTTCTGCAGTAATCCTGCAGCTTCCGGAGATTCTCTTCCTTGATGCGGGATATCCCGGCTTCACTGCTTCCCCTTAACGTGTCTGCATCAAGGTTGTAAAAGACCGAGGCCTTCTTCACAGCGCCGCAAAGACCGGAAAGAAACTCTATCACTCTCTGTGAAAGTTCCGACCAGTCAACAACAACGAGGGGGGCTTCAAACGGCTTGCTGTTTACCCTGGTGAGCACGGCCTCATCCCACTGAAACTGAACCATGTATTTGCTCACAAGGGTCGGAATCCTGGTGCGTGTAATAATCTCGTGGGTATAAGAACCTATAAATGAATCCTCTGTATCAATCCTCTTCTTCCTGCCGATGACTATCAGGCCCGCCTGTTCCTTTTCCGCAACAGAGAGTATTTCATGAACAGGCTCTCCCACATTTATTATTATCCTGCTGTCGATTCCCTTTTCAGACAGCGATCTTTGCCAGTCTTCAAATCGTATACGCGCCTCCTCCCTCTGCCTTTCCTCTTCTTCCCTGAGGTAACCTCCGAATGGCACAAAACCCACATCTTCCCTCAATATGACATGGAGAAGGAGAATCTCCCTCAGGCCGGCCTCTTTCAGCACAACAAGCGACTCGAGGGCGTCGAATGCAAGCTCCCTGAATCTCGTGGGAAAAAGTATCTTCTCTATTGACATATTTCCGGTCCTTTCAGTAAAACAGCAGGGTTATAATAACAAAAACAGGTATCAGAAGGGGTATGGAATATTTCAGCATATACCCGAAAAAGCTGGGCATCCGCGTACCCGTCTCCTCGGCGATCGAACGAACCATGAAGTTCGGGGCATTGCCTATATATGTAGTGGCACCGAAAAATACGGCTCCCGCGGAAACAGCCTCCAGAAAAAGCGGGTGTTCGTTCATAAGCCTGACAATCGCTTCCTGTCCCCCCACGCCGGGATGGAACCTTCCCAGAAGGCTGGTGAAAAAAGTCAGATACGTGGGGGCATTGTCAAGAAAAGCCGACAGGATTCCGGTAATCCAGAAATAATGATACGGTTCCCTGACCGCCTGTATCACGAAAGACAGTTCACCTTTTTCACCCGCCTGCAGTATCTTGAGGCACGGCATCATGGTCAGGAATATTCCGATAAAGAGAATCGCCACTTCCTTCATCGGAAACCATGTGAACCCGTTGCCCTCCCGGACTTCTTTTCTTGTCGTCATCATGGACAGTGCGGCGATCACCAGGAGAAGCACATCACGTATCAAATCCTGCACCGGTGTGTCAACACCGAGTATCCTGACCTCGCCTATCTTTACAACTCCGCTCATCAGAACCGCGCCGACTATGCCGGCCAGAAAAAAGAGATTATGGACGCCTTCAATCCTGAAGGGCGCCTTCTCCTTTTCAAGGGGCATGCCCTTAACCCTTTCTTTCCTGTAGTAGTAGCTGTCCATCAGAAAATAGACCGCAAGCAGAATAACCACTGCTGTCATCATATGCGGCAGGAGTTTAAAAGTCCAGAAGAACGGAACCCCCCGGAGGAAGCCGAGAAAAAGCGGCGGGTCGCCGAGAGGGGTGAGGGAACCGCCGATGTTTGAAACCAGGAAAATAAAAAAGACCACCATGAAGGTCCTGTTTTTCCTGTGACTGTTCGCGCGCAGCAATGGTCTTATAAGCAGCATCGAAGCGCCGGTGGTCCCCATCCATGAGGCAAGCGCGGTTCCTATTGCAAGCATGCATGTGTTAATTGCCGGTGTGCCGAGCAGGGTGCCCCTGAGCAGGATATTGCCGGAGACAGTATACAGGGCGACCAGTATTATTATAAACGGCACGTAATCCGCGATTACTATCTCGAGAAAGTCATGAAGTGCAATGCCTTTGTATACGGACAACAGGGGTATGGATACGACCAGCGCCCAGAAGACGGA
>WFVK01000098.1 GCA_015491705.1 Nitrospirota bacterium
AGGCTTTTTTTGGAATCTATGCGTTTATTACAATATATGGGCGGATAGAAAAAGGGATACGTATATATTGTGTATTTTGTGCTTGCAATAATATTTTAAATGCTATAATATTCTGTAATGCCGGAGGTACTGGAAGCGACCAGCATAAACCGGGCCGCGCAGCAGGAAATGCCCGGAACACCGTCCCCCGAATCCGGAAGCACACGCGGGGCACGCGGCGGTTTTCTCTTTAAACTCCCTGCATTTGAAGGCCCCCTTGACCTGCTTCTCCACCTGATAAGGGAAAACAGGATAGACATATACGATATCCCGATAGCCCAGATCACCCGCCAGTATACGGCCTACCTCGACCTCATGCAGGAGCTGAACCTGGAGATCGCCGGTGAATTTCTTGTTATGGCGGCGACACTTATCCATATCAAGTCAAAGATGCTCCTCCCCGCTGACGAGGAGGAAAAGGAAGAGCCTGCAGAGGACCCGAGGGCTGAGCTTGTTCAGCGGCTCCTTGAATACCGGGCATACAAAGAATCCTGCCTGCACCTGAGAAAGAGGGAGGATGTATGGAAAGATATATTCCGGAGGAGCGCCCCTGATAAGGATGATATTGAATTTGAACCCGAACCCCTGCTCTTTGAGGCAAATGTCTTTGATCTCATATCCGCGTTTCAGAGACTGATGGAGAAGGCCCCGGAACAGGCCGTTGAGATAACAAGGGAGAAGCTCACCGTGGCGGACAGGATAAATTATGTGGTGGAGCGCCTTGAAAAAGAGGACGGGATAAGATTTGAGGACCTCTTTGCAGAGGGCTGTGCAAGACTGACCCTCATCGTGACATTTCTTGCCCTTCTTGAAGTGGTCAGGCTGGGGCTTGCAAGGATATACCAGGAAAGGGCATTCGGTGTAATATGGCTTATGAGTCCCCGGGCAGCATCAGCAGGGGCGGTTGAAGGGGGCCCGCCTTAGGGTGCCGGCGCTCATCCCCACTGTCCCCTTATCTCCTGTATCGCCTCTGTTACGGTCTCCCGGACCATTTCATTTTCGTCGGAGACGGCTTCCTCGAGAAAACGCACGGCATCTTCGTGCCTGATGATGCCGAGGACATAGGCTGCATCGCCGCGGATGGTCGGATTCGGGTCCCTGAGCTTCTCCGCAATTCCGGGAATCGCCCTGACGATATGCTCCATGCCCTCTTCCCTGAGGGTCTCCACGAGCGCCGCGGTGCCGATCCTGACCCTGCTTCTTTCATCACCGATCAGGTCTCCTATCATTGCATAAAGACCTTTGTCGTGCCTGAACATATCGACGATATTATCGAGAAAGCCCTTTTCCATGTAATCGGCGATCATTTTTTTCATGATATTGCGCTGATTCAGGCCCCTTTACCCATGGAGGGGGGGGAATTATTACATTTTGTATAATAATCGGAAGTGTGTTATGGTGTCAAAAAACCATGAAACTCACGGCAAGGCTTTGACATTTGCGGCGGAATTTCTGTATGTTACACTGTTATGATTGATCTGCATACACATACGCTGCTCAGCGATGGTGTACTCCTGCCGGCGGAGCTTGTCCGCAGGGCGTATGCAGCGGGTTATACTGCAATAGCCCTGACAGACCATGTGGATATGTCGAATATCGATCTTGTGGTTCCGAGGATTGCAGAGGCGGCGGGGGAGCTATGCAAATATTCCGGCATAATCATTATCCCCGGCGCCGAGATTACACATGTGCCGCCCGAGCTTATCGGCGGCATGGTGGAGAAGGCCAGGAACCTGGGCGCGAGGATAGTCGTGGTTCACGGGGAAACCGTTACCGAGCCTGTTGTGCCGGGGACAAACCGTGCAGGGATAAAGGCCCGTGCGGATATACTGTCCCATCCGGGGCTGATCAGCGCCGAGGATGCCGCACTGGCTAAGGACAACGGGGTTGCACTTGAGATTACATCGAGAAAGGGGCACAGCATTGCAAACGGGCACGTTGCAAAGGTGGCGGCCGCAACAGGCGCACCCATGGTGATAAATACGGATTCCCATGCCCCGGAAGACCTGATTGAGCGTGAATATGCAAAAACAGTCCTCCGTGCAGCCGGCATACCCGAGGAGGAGATGGAGGGTGTATTTGCAACTTCCCGCAGGCTCGTAGATAAGATAGGGAGGGTTTAGATGCCCAGGGCCATAAAGAAAAAACCCGCAAAGAAAAAGCCTGTCCCGGAAAAAGAGGTAAAGAGCGCGGCCCTGCATGCGCTGGAGACACTCAGGAAGAGACAGAAACAGGCGGTATTTGCAGCATCGGCAGTAGTCGCCGTGATCATCCTGTACGTAGTGTATGCGCTTTATTCGTCTTCTGTGGCGCGGAAGGCATATGCTCTTGAGACGGAGGCTTACAAATATTATTACGTGACCGGGGAGAAGGCCTTAACCGGCAAGGATAGATGGAAAAGGGCACTGGAGCTGTTCCAGGAGTCGGTTGATATCAGGCCGACGCCGACGGCGCTGTTTTACCTCGGCAACTGCTACTTTAATCTGGGCGAGTTTGATAAGGCGATCACGCAGTACAACGCCTTTATCGATAGGTTCAGCAGTAACAGGGAGATACTGCCTCTTGTCTACCAGAAACTCGCCTCAGCCTATTTCAGGACCAACCGGAACGACAAGGCCCTTGAGACACTCGCAAGGCTTGCCGAACTTCAAGACGGCGCCTTCAGGGATACCGCCCTTGTCATAGAGGCACGATACTATGAGAGGGCAGGGGAAAACGCAAAGGCACTGGAGAAATACAGGGAACTCTCGGCTGAGTTTCCGTCATCTCCGTGGAGCGCCGAGGCCGCCTCAAAGATCGCAGCGGCAGAGGGCGGCAAGGCGGCAAAGGCGGGGGAGGCCGGGAACGCGCCCGCAACAGAGGCGGATACGGCGGATAAACGTGATACTTCCCGGCCCGGCGGTCAGGGGCGGAAAAAACCTTAATGCTGCATAACGGGGCAGGAGAGCCCACCGTCAAACCTTCGGTCCCTTCCCGGCCCGGGGGCCGTGGTTTTATGCAACTGTAAGGGACATCTTCATTCCATGAAGGCAGGTTTTTACCAGTTCAACCCCCTTTTCGGCAGAAAAGAGGATAACATCAGAAAGATCATATCAGCGGTCAGGGAGGCTGATGTGGACCTCCTTGTGCTTCCGGAGTTTTTTGCAACGGGTTACCAGTTTGTCTCTGCGGATGAAGTGGCGGAGCTTTCGGAGCCCGTACCTGACGGATATACCACCCGTATGATTTGCGGCCTCTCGCGCGAGAAGGGGATATATATTGTTGCGGGCCTGCCGGAGAGGGACGGCGGGAGGTTTTATAACTCCGCTGTCCTGTCAGGGCCGGACGGATTTATCGGCGTTTACCGCAAGACGCACCTCTTTTATGAAGAGACGCTTTACTTTACTCCCGGTGATACAGGGTTCAGGGTATGGGATACCGCGATAGGATGTATCGCTGTCATGATATGCTTTGACTGGTTCTTCCCGGAGTCGATGAGGGCCCTTGCCCTGTCGGGCGCGGAGGTTGTCGCGCACCCGTCAAATCTCGTACTGCCTTTCTGCCCGGATTCCATGCCTGTCAGGTGCCTTGAAAACAGGGTATTCGCCGTCACGGCAAACAGGATCGGGACAGAAGACAGAAAAGACACCGCCCCCCTGACGTTTATCGGCAGAAGCGGGATCGTCTCTCCCTCGGGGGAAATCCTGGCAAGGGCGCCCGCAGACAGGGAGGTGCTCATGGTCAGGGATATCGAGCCTGAAAAGGCAAGGGACAAGACGATAAATCCCCTGAATGATATCTTTAAAGACAGGAGACCGGAACATTACCGGCCGTTATTCAGGAGATCATATTCTTGAAAAACCGGGGTTTGTTTCCAATGTTAACCGGCGGGCCTGCTTCTGTGTCCGTACTGGCGTCTGAATCTGGCATTTTTGGCTCTTTTCTTCTGCGCCTCCCTCTGCTTGTTCTTCTTTTTGACAGAGGGTTTTTCGTAAAAACGCCTTTTCTTTAGTTCCCTGAAGAGCCCTTCTTTCTCCGCCTCGCGTTTGAGAAGCTTGATGGCCCTTTCAATATTTTGTCCGACAACTCTTATCTCCAAATTTTCGGTTCCTTTTCCCTGTAAAAATACGCCGCAGGATCAGAGCCCTTGCGGCCTGAAATCCGATTAAAAACTTCAGAAAGTCTGGCCTGTCTCTTATACACAT